>RDXA01000418.1 GCA_004292705.1 Sphingomonadales bacterium
GTGAGCAGTTCGTTCATCGCCGCGCGTTCAGGTGTTCCTTCTGCGGGGGCCGGCTCGGTGGCTTGCGCGAAGGCGGGAAGGGCTGATGTGGCGAGTATCAGGGCGAGAGCCGGGCGGGTAAATGTGCGCGTGTTCATCCTCACAGGGTTTGCCATGCATCTGCGCTGCGGCAAGGGGAAAACGCCTGCTGGCGCTAGGTTCCCCTCAGGCAATTCACAGAGACAAGGTAAACACCCTTGAAATTGCCCCCCAGCGTCCGACATAGCCTACTCGACACCCACGAAGGAAACGCACACCCCATGATCGATCTGTTCGGCAACACTGGCGAAACCTACGGCACTCAGGGCCAGTTCACCCGCGATCCCTTGACCGGCGCATTGGTGCCGGTGGTGGTCGAGCAGACCAGCCGGGGCGAACGCA
The DNA here is from genome assembly GCA_004292705.1 of Sphingomonadales bacterium. Taxonomy (GTDB): domain Bacteria; phylum Pseudomonadota; class Alphaproteobacteria; order Sphingomonadales; family Sphingomonadaceae; genus Erythrobacter. The sequence goes on from RDXA01000418.1 coordinate 421, forward strand.
GCTTCGACATCTTCAGCCGCCTGCTGCGCGAGCGCATCGTGTTCGTCACCGGTCAGGTGGAAGACGGCATGGCCAGCCTGATCGTAGCGCAGCTGCTCTTTCTCGAAAGCGAGAACCCGTCAAAGCCGATCAGCATGTACATCAACTCGCCCGGCGGGGTGGTGACTGCGGGCCTCGCGATCTTCGACACCATGCAATACATCAAGCCGCGCGTGTCGACGGTGTGCATCGGGCAGGCCGCCAGCATGGGCAGCTTCCTGCTGGCCGCGGGCGAGCCGGGCATGCGCATCGCGCTCCCCAATGCGCGGATCATGATCCACCAGCCTTCGGGCGGGGCCCGCGGGATGGCTTCGGACATCGAGATTCAGGCACGCGAAATCCTGCGCATCCGGTCGCGGATGAATGATCTCTATGTAAAGTTCACGGGCCGCAGCCTTGAGGAAATCGAAAAGGCGATGGACCGCGATACTTTCCTGGAAGCGGAGGAAGCGCGCACCTTTGGCCTCGTCGACAAGGTGTTCGAGACCCGGCCAGACAACGAGGAAACCGGCCTTGAGGACGGTTCGGGCGGGGCGCCTGAATAAGCCTTTCGCCCCAGACCTGCACCGGGGCGGGACAGGTGGCCAAGCGGCCTGTCTTTTCCGCCACTTCGCGCAGGTCGGCACCATGGTAACACCACCAAATCGCGCGCCATGTGTTGATTCATTGGCGGCGAGCGATACACTTGCCGAATCCGCCACGCGCTTATCGCCTGACGCTGGTCTGGATTCGAGGACACAGGAATGACCAAATTGAGCGGATCTGACAGCAAGAGCACCCTCTATTGCAGCTTCTGCGGGAAGTCGCAGCATGAGGTGCGCAAGCTGATCGCCGGGCCGACCGTGTTCATCTGCGATGAATGCGTCGAGCTGTGCAACGACATCATCCGCGAAGAAACTAAGGCAGGGATCGCCGGCAAGAAGGACGGCGAAATCCCCACGCCGATGGACATCTTCACCACCCTGAACGATTACGTGATCGGCCAGGATCGGGCGAAGCGCGTGCTCTCGGTCGCGGTGCACAATCACTACAAGCGGCTGAAGCACTCGGGCAAGTCGGGCGATGTCGAGCTGGCGAAGTCGAACATCCTGCTTGTTGGCCCCACCGGTTCGGGCAAGACTCTGCTCGCCCAGACGCTGGCTCGGACTTTCGACGTGCCCTTCACCATGGCCGATGCGACCACGCTGACCGAAGCGGGCTATGTGGGCGAGGATGTGGAGAACATCATCCTCAAGCTGCTTCAGGCCTCGGACTACAATGTCGAGAAGGCCCAGCACGGGATCGTCTATATCGACGAGATCGACAAGATCACCCGCAAGGCCGAAAACCCCTCGATCACCCGCGACGTTTCGGGTGAGGGCGTGCAGCAGGCGCTGCTCAAGCTGATGGAAGGCACCACCGCCAGCGTTCCGCCGCAGGGCGGGCGCAAGCATCCCCAGCAGGAATTCCTGCAGGTCGACACGACCAACATCCTGTTCATCTGCGGCGGTGCCTTTGCCGGTCTCGACAAGATCATTGCCGACCGCCTGCAGAAGCGCTCGATCGGCTTCGGCGCTCATGTCGCCGATCCCGACAAGCGCCGCGTGGGCGAATTGCTCGAAAAGTCCGAGCCTGAGGATCTGCTCAAGTTCGGCCTGATCCCCGAATTCGTCGGCCGCCTGCCGGTGATCGCGACCCTGCACGATCTTGATGTGCCCGCGCTCGTCACCATCCTGCAGGAGCCCAAGAACGCGCTGGTCAAGCAGTACAAGAAGCTGTTCGAACTTGAAGATGTCGAACTCACCTTCACCCCCGACGCGCTGCAGGCGATTGCCGAGCGCGCGATCAAGCGCAAGACCGGCGCGCGCGGGCTGCGTTCGATCGTCGAAGGTCTGCTGCTCGACACGATGTTCGACCTGCCCGACATGGAAGGCGTCACCGAAATCGTGATCGACGCCGATGTGGTCGCGGGCAAGAAGGAACCGATCCGGGTGCACGGCGGCGAGGCGAAGAAGGAAGAGGCTGCTTAAGAGCCGGGTCCTGTGCGCTCCAACAGCTCCGATACGGTGACCACTTCGTAGCCTTGTGCTGCCAAACCATCGAGAACCATCGGCAGAGCCGCCCGAGCGACCTGATTGTGGCGGTACATCGGATGGATGAGGATAATCGAGCCCGGCCGTATTCGGTCCAGGATATCCTGCGCGAAGGCGCCGGGTTCGGTGAATTTCTCGGGCTGCTCCTCCACGTCCCACATGATCGTGCGATAGCCAGCGCGTTCGACTTCGAGCGGCAGGCCAATCAGGCGCTTGCCGAAGGGCGGACGGAAGAGGTTTGTGTCGCTCCCGGCACGCTTCAGCAGCACATCGGTTCTAGCAATCTCGGCTGCATAGAAGTCTTGCGAGCGACCGATGTTGCGCTCGTGTGAGTAGGTGTGATTGCCCAGTTCATGCCCGGCAGCGATCAGGCGCTCGGCTTGGCCGGGAAACTTTTCCATCCGGTTGCCGATGAGGAAAAAGGTTGCGCTTATGCCACGTGGACCCAATTCCGCCAGAACGGCATCGACCCCTTCCGGTGTGGGACCGTCATCAAACGTCAGAGCGACGAGCTTGGCATCGGTCTTGAGACGGCATGTGACCTCGCCGACCAGTTGAAAGCAGCGCGCCTTGGGAATCTGCCAAAGCACCGCTGCCGCGAGGAGCAGGACAATGGCTGATACCGCAATGATCTTGCGGATGCCGCGGATCCGGACTGTGTTCACCTCGCAAGTATAAGAAATTGCGCGGGTTGCACAAACCAAAACCCCGCCCGGCCCTGGAGGAAGGCCGGACGGGGTCGGAGAAGCGCTGTTCCAGCGGGAGGGGATGGGGGTTTGGAACAGCGCCAGCCATTAAGCGCTATCAGGCGGGCAGGAACACGCCGTCGGTGACGTGGATCACGCCGTTCGAGGTCATGACGTCAGCCTTGGTTACGGCGGTCACACCGCCCTTGGCATCGGTGATCACGATTGTGTCGCCCGAAAGCCGTGCAGTCAGCGTGGCGCCAGCCACGGTTGTGATGCTTGCCTTGCCGCCACCTGCATTGATCAGCTTGACCAGATCACCCGAAGTGACCTTGCCGGCCACCGCGTGGTAGGTGAGGATTGTGGTCAGCGTACCCTTGTTTTCGGGCTTCACCAGCGTCGCCACGGTGCCTTCGGGGAGCTTGGCAAAACCGGCATCGGTCGGGGCGAAGACGGTGAAGGGCCCCGGGCTGCTCAGGGTATCGACCAGGCCAGCGGCCTTCACGGCGGCGACCAGCGTGTTGTGGACGCCGGTGCTGACAGCGGTCTCGACAATGTTCGGTGCAGCATTCGCGTGATGGCCGTGCTGGTGCGCGAGCGCGGGCAGTGCAACAAGGCCGGTGGTGGCAGCGATCGCGGCTGCAATCATGGCAGTCAGGGTGGTCTTGGGGGTCATCAGGGGATCTCCGTAAGGGGGTGTCTCGTCTGCAAGCCCCTCCTGCTTGCATCGAAGGTTACGGAACCCTCGGTGAGGCGGATGCGACAAAAGCGTGATTGCGGATGAACCGCCGTGTGCACGCGCCGAAGCGAGCAGGGGTCAGACGCGGGTGAAAGCGCCCTTGGCGACCACGGGGCCGGCGTCCTGTCCTTCCGGCTTCCCGCCGATCGGTTCGCGGGTGAGCACAAGGCTCGCCCCGTCACCAAGCTTGGCGGTGATCGTGGCCGGCAATACCATGCTGCGCACTTCACCCGGCGTCACCACGCCCAGCGACTGCACGGCACCGCCATCGGCAGGCACCAGCCACAATTCGTGATCGTGCACCCCGTCGGGGGTGAGGCCAATTGCGGCAACCAGCATCCGCTCGGTTTCCGGAATATAGGTGACATCGAGCCGCAGCCCGGTCTCGCCAATCGGCACAGTAGCGACCATCGGCGCGGTGGTGGCGGCGATCTGCGGGGGAGCTTCGACCGGCGAACGGCCGGGCGCGAAGGCGAGCAGCGCCAGCGCAACAGCCGCCGCAGCGGAGGAGATACCCGCCGTCCACTGCCAGCGTCGCACCCGTGTCTCGAGCATCACGACATTGGCCGCCGGGGCCGCCGGTTCAAGCGACACTGTGGCCGCGGTCTGTTGCGCGGCTTCTGCCTGATGCGCCACGCGCGCGGCGATGCCGTCCCATACATGATTCCCAGGCTCGGCCCCGGTCATGCCGTCTGTCAGCGGGGCGAACCAATCGTCCCACCACGCCTTGCGCCAGGCAAAATCAGGATCGGTTGCAGCTTTCCCGCGCGCCGCCAGAAGCTCCTCGCCCTCAAGCAGACCCAACGCCCATTCCGCAGCGATCATCGGATCGTCGCGCATAACCCCATCCTCAGGGGTTTCCGGAGTTGTGTTCTCGGGGCCGCTCATGCCGCTTCGCTCGCTTCAAGACAGGCGCGCAGACGTTGCAGCCCACGGCGAATCCAGCTTTTCATTGTGCCGAGAGGCACATCGGCCACCTCGGCCAGTTGCGCATAGGTATAACCTTCGAAGAAGGCCGCGCGGATATGGCCTTGGGTGCGATCATCGAGCGCGGCGAGGCATTTGTGGATCTGCGCGGCCTGCTCGGCATCGACCAGCAGCATGTCGGCGAGCGGCGTTTCGTCAGCCAGCGGCGCGGCCTCCTCAACCGGCACGGCATTGCTGCGCACCTTGCCGGTGCGGAGCCGGTCAATCGCACGGTTGCGCGCGAACGCCGCCAGCCACGCGATCGGGCTCGCGCGGGTCGGGTCATAGCGGTCGGCCCGCTGCCACAGATTGACATAGACGTCCTGCAAGGCGTCCTCGGCTTCCTTTCGATCACCCAAGATACGCAGGCAGATGCCGAACAGCTTCACCCGGGTGGCGCGATAGATTTCTTCCAGCGCGGCCTGATCGCCGGAAGCGAGCCGCGCCATGGCATCACGCAGCGCCTCGCGCGCTTCGTCGGAGGAAGGGCGGGGGCGGGCAGCCATCAGCCGCAGTCTCCGCAGGCTTTGGCGCAGGGATGCTCGCCGCTTTCGACCTGGATCGTTGCGTGGCCGACCCCGAACCGTGCCTCAAGCGAAGCTGCGACATTGCGCAGGAAACTGTCGGGCGCGGGGCAGCCGGGCATGACCAGATGGGCGGTCAGCGCGACTTCCGTGGTCGACATCGGCCAGACGTGAAGATCATGGACCGCCGCCACCCCGTCAAAGCTGGCGAGGTGCTGCTTCACCTCAGCCAGATCGATCCGCGCGGGCGCTGCGAGCAGGCCCATGGTCAGGCTGTCGCGCGCAAGGCCCCAGGTGCCCCAGGCGATCACTGCGAGGATCACGAGGCTCACCACTGTGTCGATCCACCCGAGGCCGGTGGCGATAATCGCCAGTCCGGCCATCACCACGCCCAGCGAAACCAGCGCGTCAGCGACCATGTGGAGATAGGCACCGCGGATATTGATGTCGTCCTGACCCTTCATGAACAGCATGGCTGTCAACGCATTGATCACAATCCCGATCCCGGCGACCAGCGCCATTGCCATGCCCTGCGGTTCCTGCGGGGCCATCATCCGGTGCACGGTCTCGAACAGGATCGCGCCGATTGCCACCGCCAGCAGCAGCGCATTGGCGAGCGCGGCGAGTATGGTGGAGCTCTTGTAGCCATAGGTAAACCGCCCGGAAGGCGGGCGGCGCGCGGCGACGCTGGCAACCCAGGCAAGCACCAGAGCGAGAACATCGGACAGATTGTGCCCTGCATCCGCCAGCAGCGCCATCGAGCCGTAAAGAAGCCCCGCCGCCGCCTCGATCACGACAAAGGCGGCGTTGAGCCCGATCCCGATCAGGAAGGCGCGGCCGAAATCGGCGGGGGCATGGCTGTGCCCTTCGTGGCCATGCCGATGCGCATGGCCATGATCGTGGTGGTTATGGGCGTGCGCGTGGGCCATCGTCGGCTCAGTTGTAGACGCAAGCATCGAGCCCGTCACGCCTGACGGTGCCGATGCGGCGTTCGATGCGGTTGCCGTGGCGGGCGAGCCAACCGCCGGGGCTTTTGACCGAGCGCTTCTTGGGGCTGGGCAAGGCGGCGGCCATTCGGCTCGCCTCGTCGACAGAAAGGCGCGCGGCAGAGTGACCGAAATAACGCTGTGCTCCCGCCTCGGCGCCATAGGTGCCGATCCCGGTTTCGGCGACGTTGAGATAGACCTCCATGATCCGCCGCTTGCCCCAGATCGTCTCGATCCAGAAGGTGAACCACGCTTCCAGCCCCTTCCTGAAATAGCCGCCACCTTGCCACAGGAACACGTTTTTGGCTGTCTGCTGGCTGATGGTCGACCCGCCGCGGATGCGCCCGCCATTTTCGGCAGCTTCCATGTTTTCGCGCATGGCCTGCTCGATCGCCTCGGTATCGAAACCGAAATGCTCGCAGAAGCGCGAATCCTCTGCTGCGATCACCGCCGAGACCAGGTCGCGGTCTATGTTATCGAGGCTTTCCCAATCCTTGGTGATGCCATTGCCGTCCAGCAGCATTGTCGCGGTGACCGGCACAGGAAGCCACTTGAATGCCACCACCAGCACCAGCGTGAGGCCGATGAAGGTGGCAAAGGCCTTGGCGATGATGCGCGAGATGGTGGAGACCATGCGGCCGCTCTAGCGCAGGCGGTGCAGGCAGGGAAGCATCCGCGCTTGCAGGCAAGGGCGCGTCAGGGTTAGCTAGATGCCATATCCAAGGGGAGACCAATCAATGCGCCTGTTCCACCTCGCCGCGAGCGCGCTCGCGCTTGCCGCCGCTGCGGCACAGCCCGTGCTCGCCGAAGACCCGGCCACGAAAGCGGCGATCGAGGCGGAGTATGACAACTACCTCGCCCCGCTGTTTCTCGATTTCCATGCGCACCCGGAAATGGGATTCCTCGAAAACCGCACTGCCGCCAAAATGGCGACCGAATTGCGCGCTGCAGGGCTTGAGGTGACGACCGGGGTCGGCAAGACTGGCGTGGTCGGCATCCTCAAGAACGGTGATGGCCCCCTGATCCTGCTGCGCGCCGATATGGACGGGTTGCCGGTCGAGGAGAAATCAGGCCTCGCCTATGCCTCCAAGGCGATGCAGGTGGGCGAGGACGGGAAGGAATACCCGGTGATGCACGCCTGCGGGCATGATGTGCACATCACCTCGCTGGTCGGCACCGCGCGGCGGCTGGTGGACATGAAGAGCCAGTGGAAGGGCACGCTGATGTTCATCGTCCAGCCTGCCGAGGAAGGCGTGCGCGGGGCAAAGGCGATGATGGAGGACGGACTCTACACCCGCTTCGGCAAGCCCGACTATGCGCTCGCTTTCCACGTCGCGGCGGAACTGGAGACGGGCAAGGTTTCGGCTTCGGAGGGGATCCAGTATTCAAGTTCGGATTCGCTCGACATCCGCGTGCCCGGCATCGGTACCCATGGGGCTGCGCCGCATCTGGGGCGCGATCCGGTCTACATCGCCTCGCAGATCGTCACCGCGCTGCAATCGATCGATAGCCGCGAGATTTCGCCGACCAAGCCGGTGGTGGTGACGGTCGGATCGTTCCATGCAGGCTCCAAGCACAACATCATCTCCGACGAGGCAAAGCTTCAGGTCACGGTGCGCGCCAATGACGAGGAGACCCGCGAACAGGTGATCGCCACGGTCGAGCGGATCGCGGTCAATATCGGCAAGGCGCATGGCCTGCCCGATAACCTGCCGGTCGAGGTCAAGCGTCTCTCGGGCACCCCGACCACCATCAATGACCCGGCGCTCGCCCGCCGGCTCAACGCGATGATGCAGCGGGAGTTGGGTGCTGCGGCGTTCCAGCCGTTCGAGCAGAAGAACATGGGCGCGGAGGACTTCACCTATTTCGTCGCGCAGGACACGGGCGTGCCGGGCTATTACTTCGCGGTTGGCGGGACGACGCCGGAACGCATTGCCGCGGCCAAGGCGGGTGGACCGCCGATTGCCGGACACCATTCTCCGCTATTCCAGATCGCCCCCCGCGAAAGCGTAGTGCTGGGTACCCGGGCGATGGTGGCAGCCGTGCTTGAGCTGGCACCGGCGAAGTAGAACCGACCATTTGTTCCCCAAATGGTTCATGTGAAGCATTGGCGGAGCCACCATGCAAAAAGGGCGCTGCGATCCGTCGCAACGCCCTTTTCATTGTTAACATCCAGCGCGTGATGAGTGTGCAACGACTGCGCAACGACAGCGCTATGCCTTGCCCTGCTTACGCCATGCCGGGCAGCAGCCGCTCGCCTGCGATCCGCTGCATGGCCTTTTGCAGCTTTTCAAAAGCACGCACCTCGATCTGGCGGATGCGTTCGCGGCTGACGTCATAGGCCTGCGACAGTTCTTCGAGTGTCTGCGGCTTTTCCGTCAGGCGGCGTTCGGTCAGGATGTGGCGTTCGCGTTCGTTGAGGCTGTTCATTGCCTCGCTGAGCATTTCCATCCGCATCTGCGATTCTTCCGCATCGGCTACGGTCTCGTCCTGCAGCGGGCGGTCATCCGCCAGCCAGTCCTGCCATTCGCCCGAGCCTTCCTCGCCTCCGCGCATCGGCGTGTTGAGCGAGCCGTCGCCGCCCATCATCATCCGGCGGTTCATGTTGATCACTTCCTGCTCGGGCACGCCGAGGTCGGTCGCGATCTTGGCCAGATCGTCGGGGCGCAGGTCGGTATCCTCGTAAGCGTCGAGGTTCTTCTTCATCCGGCGCAAGTTGAAGAACAGCTTCTTCTGCGCGGCGGTGGTGCCCATTTTCACGAGGCTCCACGAACGCAGGATATACTCCTGGATCGAGGCCTTGATCCACCACATCGCATAGGTCGCGAGGCGGAAGCCGCGATCGGGTTCGAACTTCTTGACGCCCTGCATCAGGCCGACGTTCCCTTCCGAGATGAGGTCGGCGACGGGCAGGCCA
>RDXA01000244.1 GCA_004292705.1 Sphingomonadales bacterium
CCATCCGGCCCCGCTTGCGTCTCCGCCTGCAAATTGCCTAAGGCGGCTCATCGGGAAACCCCCAAGACACCTTCACGCCCCAAGGGCAGGATCAGCCATTGAGCCTCGAATTTCGCCATATTGCCCATGCTTACGGTCAGGTGCGGGCGCTGGAGGATATCAGCTTCACCGCGCCGACAGGAGAGATCACGTGCCTGCTTGGCGCGTCGGGTTGCGGGAAGTCAACGCTTTTGGGGCTCGCGGCGGGCCTGCTGCGGGTGCAGCAGGGCGCGATCGCGATTGATGGCGCGGTGCTGGCCGATGCGCAAAGCAGCCCCCCGCCCGAGGCGCGGCCCGTAGGGCTGGTGTTTCAGGACGGCGCGCTGTTCCCGCATATGACGCTCGCCGCCAATGTCGCCTTCGGGATGCCCAAAGCGAGCCGCGCGCGCGCCGATGAATGGCTTGCGCGGGTCGGGCTGGCGGGGCTGGGCGCGCGCTATCCGCATGAGCTCTCGGGCGGGCAACAGCAGCGGGCCGCACTCGCCCGGGCGATGGCGCCGGGGCCGCAGGTGCTGCTCATGGACGAGCCCTTTGCCAGTGTCGATATCGTGCTGCGCCGCCGCTTGCGCCGCGATTGCCGCATCCTGCTGCGCGAGGCGGGGGCCACCGTGGTGCTGGTGACGCATGACCCGGCCGAGGCGCTCGATATCGGTGACCGGATTGCGGTGATGGAGCAAGGGCGGATCGTGCAGTTCGGCACCCCGCAAGACCTCCACCACGCGCCTGCGACCGCCTCGGTCGGGGCGATCTTCAGCGGGGCGCAGGTGATTGCCGGCGTGCGGCAGGGTGAAAGCGTCACCACCGCCTTCGGGCTATGGCCGCCAGGCTGCGTGCTCGGCGCGGTTCCGGATGTGGCGGAGCTCGATCTGCTGGTGCAGGCCGACCGGCTCGATCTGATCGCGGATTCAGAGGGCTGCGCAGTGCGCGATGTCCACGCGATGGGGCCGGTGACGCGGGTGCTGCTCGAAGGATCCGGCGCTGAGCCAATCACGGTCGAAACTGCGGCGCCGGTCGATGCCGGGCAGGCTTATCGCGTGGTCCCGCAACCCGGCAGCGTCCGGGCCTTTGCGCGCAGTTAGCGCTTGCGCGGGTTGAGATTATATTGCAAGTCATTCGCAACTTGTAACGGAACCCCTGCCACCATGAAGAAACTCCTGCTCGCCGCTCTGGCCTGTGTCAGCCTCGCCGCCTGTTCCGAAACCCCGGAGACCAAGGGCGAAGCCGTGCCGATCACCGGAGAGGTCAATCTCTATTCCTCGCGCCACTACGATACCGATCTGGCGCTTTACGAAGACTTCACCAAGGCGACCGGGATCAAGGTCAACCGCATCGAAGCCGATGCCGACGCGCTGATCGAGCGCATCCAGTCCGAAGGCGAATTCAGCCCCGCCGACATCCTCATCACGGTCGATGCCGGACGCCTGTGGCGGGCCGAGGAGGCGGGCGTGTTCGGCGCGGTCGATTCGGCGGTGCTGAAGGAACGCATCCCCGCCCACCTGCGCCATCCGGACGGGCTGTGGTTCGGCCTGTCGACCCGCGCGCGGATCATCATCTACAACAAGGCCGCCGGAAAGCCCGAAGGCCTCGCCGATTACGCCGACCTCGCCAACCCCAAGTGGAAGGGGCAGATCTGCGTGCGATCCTCCTCGAACATCTACAACATCTCGCTGCTCTCCAGCATCATAGCCCACAAGGGCGCGGGTGATGCGCAGAAGTGGGCGACTGGCGTCGTCGCCAATTTCAAGCAGGCCCCGCAGGGCAACGACACCGCCATGATCGAAGCGGTGGCGGCGGGCCAGTGCCGCATCTCGGTGGTGAACACCTATTACCT
>RDXA01000419.1 GCA_004292705.1 Sphingomonadales bacterium
TTCCCTATGGCGTCGCCATCGCTTTTGGCGGTCTTTGGGTGCTGGCGGTTAACTATCTGCCTGCCGCCACAACGGCTGCGCTGTCGGCATAACCCGATTTTAACCAGTCAAGCCTTACGCACTGCAACCATACCTGCCCGCTAACCAAACCCAGGGCGATTACGAGGGGGCTATTTGAGCCATGGATAGGAAGAAACTGGTTCTGCTGCTTGGCGCACTGATCATCGCGATCGGTACGGCCTTTGCTGCACGCAGCATGTTCGCCGGAGGCGCCGCCCCCGATGCCAATGCAGCCGCCGTGCCGACTGGCCCGCGCGTGCTGGTTGCCAAGCGGGCGTTGACCGCAGGCACCATCATCACCGCCGATGCGCTGGGCTTCCAGCCCTGGCCCAAGGAGCTGGTGCAGGACGCCTACTTCATTGACGGCGAGGCCGACATGAACAAGCTGCTCGGCACCGTCGTGCGGTATCCGATCACGGCAGGCGAGCCGGTTACGCAAGGCTCGCTGGTCGCGCCGGGCGATCGCGGTTTCCTTGCTGCGGCGCTTGGCCCGGGGATGCGCGCTGTCACAGTTCCTGTGTCGGCGACGACCGGGGTCGCGGGCTTCGTCTTCGCCGGGGACCGGGTTGACCTTGTGCTGACCCAGCAGATCGACGGCTCCGACGATTCCGCGCCGCTGCGGACGGCCGAAACGGTGCTGCGCAACCTGCGCGTGCTGGCCACCGACCAAACGGTCGAGAAGACCGTGGACGAGAACGGCAAGACGGTCGTGGCCGAATTCCGCACCGTCACGCTCGAAGTGACGCCGAAGATCGCCGAAAAGATCGCGGTGGCTCAGACCATCGGCACCATCAGCCTGGTGCTGCGCTCGATTGCCGACAGCCAGTCGGAACTCGAGCGGGCTGTGGCCGCAGGCGACATCCAGATCCCGGCCAATGCCACGCCGGAGCAGGAAGAAAAGATGCTCAAGGCCGCGATGTCGCGTCCGCTCGACAAGGGCACGACCTTCGTGACCGGCGGCGACGTGTCGCGCTTCCAGCGCACCACCGTGCCGCCCAAGACCCAGCCGCAGCAATTTGCGGCTCCGGCTCCGGCCGCAGCGCCTGCCGGCGGCAGCGCGCCGCGCGGCGACGCCGCGCCGGTCTACACCGGGCCGAGCGTCCGGGTGACCCGCGGCAAGGAAACCACCGACACGCCCGTCAGCGCCAAAGCCAATGCCGGTGCTATCCTCACCAACCAGTCGGGCGGCCTGCGCCGCGCCGGGCAGACCGTGCCCGTCGCCGGTGCGACCGTGATCAAGTGAGGGGAGCAAGACAAATGTCGATCCATCCCGAGGGGGGACAACCCATGACACGCAAGTTCAAGACCAAGCTGCTCGTGGCCGCGCTCGCCGCGGTGCCAATGGCAGCAATGCCGGCTGCCACCGCCACTGCGCAAGCCGTCGTCAGCCCCTCGCAGGAAATTGTCCTGTCGATCGGCAAGGGCGAACTGGTGACAGTGCCGGGCAGCATGGCTGACGTGTTCGTCGCCAATGACGAAGTCGCCGACGTCCAGGTCAAGTCGCAGCGCCAGCTCTATGTCTTCGGCAAGGCCGGGGGCGAGACCACGATTTACGCCAGCAATGAACGCGGCGACGTGATCTTCTCGGCCAACATCCGGGTCGGCTCGAACATCGGCAGCATCGACCAGATGCTCGCGATGGCGATGCCTGACGCCAAGGTGAGCGTGTCGACCATGGGCACCAACACCGTGCTGCTGACCGGCACCGTGGGCGCGCCCGAGGATGCTGCCGAAGCCGAACGGCTGGTCAGCGCCTTTCTCGGAAAGGATGCCAATGTCATCAGCCGCCTCAAGACTGCAACGCCGCTGCAGGTGAACCTGCACGTCAAGTTCGCCGAAGTCAGCCGCAGCCTGCTGCGCGAGATCGGCGGCAACCTGACCACCATCGACGGTTCGAGCGGCTTTCAGTTCGGCGTAGGTGCCGGGCGCCAGGGCCTTATCGATTCGATCCGCCCCGGATCGGCAACGGGCGTCGGCAACGACGTGGTCGTGACGGTTCCCGACCTCAATCAACCCGGCAAGTTCATCGAAGTGCCCGGCAACCAGGTGAACGTGGCCGCAGCGGGCGCAACGCTTGCAGGGATCGGCCGCCTGTTCGGCATGAACATGCTCGGCGCGCTTGATCTGTCGGAGCGTCTGGGTCTGGTCACCACTATCACCGAACCCAACCTCACCGCGCTGTCGGGCGAAACCGCGACCTTCCTGGCCGGCGGCGAGTTCCCGATCCCGATCGCGCAGGGCCTCGGCCAGGTGACGGTGCAGTTCCGCCAGTTCGGCGTGAGCCTCGCCTACACCCCGACCGTGCTTTCGAACGGCCGCATCTCGATGCGCGTGCGTCCGGAAGTGTCCGAGCTTTCGACCCAGGGTGCGATCACGCTCAACGGCTTTCAGGTTCCGGCCATCACTACCCGCCGCACCGAAACCACGGTCGAGCTGGGGTCGGGCCAGAGCTTCATGATCGCTGGCCTGATGAGCGCCAATTCGCAGAACCTGCTCGACAAGGCACCCGGCGTCGGTGACGTGCCGATCCTTGGCAACCTGTTCCGCAGCCGCCAGTTCCGCAAGGGCGAGACCGAGTTGGTGATCATCGTCACCCCCTATCTGGTCAAGCCGGTCGATGCGAAGGACATCAAGCTGCCCACCGACGGCTATCGTTCGGCGAGCGAGCTCGACCAGCTGCTCGGCTACCAGAACAATGCCGGCGTCTCGGGCGAACAGCGCCCCGGTCCGACCTCGGCCCAGCCCGAGGGTCCGAACCCGCAGGTGAGCGATGCCGATCCGGCTGCCATCGTCCCGGCCCAGCCGGCGAAGCCGCGCCGTGCCGACAAGAAGAACCGCCGCCCCGAGCGCGAGGCCAGCGCGACTGCTGCCCCGGGCTTCAGCCTCTAACGTGAAAAAGGTGACTGTGATGCCCCATGCACGACAAAACCGGCTGGCCCGCGTGGCTGCCCCCACAGCTAAGCTGGCTCTCGCGCTGACCCTCGGCCTCGGCCTTGCGGGCTGCGGCGGGATGCCCACCAACACCTCGCTCTACAGCGTCAAGCAACCGGTGGTGGAACGCTCCAACATGGTGATGGATGTCACCACGACCACTGCGGGCCTGCCGATCTCGGAACAACAGCGTCTCAACGGCTGGTTCGAAACGATGGATCTGCGTTACGGTGATCGCATCGCGATTGAAAACCCGGGCCAGAACCCGGCCGTGACCAACGCGATCCGCGATCTGGCGGGCCGTTATGGTCTGATGATCAGCGACACTGCGCCTGTAACCGGCGGCTATTTGCAGCCGGGTCAGGCGCGCGTGGTGATCACCCGCACCACCGCGAGCGTGCCGGGCTGCCCCGACTGGTCGGCCAAGTCCGACATGAACTTCAATAACGGCACCAGCCCGAACTTCGGCTGCGCGATCAACAGCAACCTTGCTGCGATGGTGGCCGATCCGCAGGATCTGATCGAGGGCAAGAAGGGCGCGAGCGAAACCGTGATCGCCACCTCGAACAAGGCAATCTCGACCTATCGTGAGATGGAACCCACCGGCAAGGGCGGCCTGATGGACGCCGGCACCCCGGGCGGCGGTGGCGGCGGCGGAGGAGGTAACTAAGCCATGAATACACCTTGGAAATCGGGCTTGCCCGGAAATCGCGACCCCTTCTCGGCCTATTTGTGCGACGACAACGCGCTCGATGTGCTGCGTCCGGTGGTGATCGAACTCGGCTGGCAGCCGGAAAAGTGCAACAAGGGCGGTCTGCGCAACGCAGTGCAATCGCTCTCGGTCAGCGCCAGCCCGGCGATCCTCGTGGTCGATCTGTCCGAAAGCGGCGATCCGCTCAACGACATCAACGCACTTGCTGAAGTCTGCGAACCCGGCACGGTGGTGATCGCCATCGGCCAGGTCAACGACGTGCGTCTGTATCGCGACCTGCTTTCGAGCGGGATCCATGATTATCTGCTCAAGCCCTTGTCGCCGCAGCAGGTGCATGATGCACTCAATCAGGCGCTCGCGGTGTTCATGAGCCCCAAAGCTGGCGATGCCGATGCCGCAAAGCGGCACATTTCGACGGCCGTGGTGGGAACGCGCGGCGGCACGGGGGCATCGACGCTGGCGACTTCGCTCGCATGGCTGTTCGCCGATGAGCACAAGTCACCGACTGCGCTGCTCGATCTCGACGTGCATTTCGGCACCGGCGCACTGGCGCTCGATCTCGAACCGGGCCGCGGCCTGACCGACGCGATCGAGAACCCGAGCCGGATCGACCCGCTGTTCATCGAACGTGCGATGGTGCGGGCGGGGGATCACTTGTCGATCCTTTCAGCCGAAGCGCCCATCAACCAGCCGCTGATGACCGATGGTTCGGCCTTCGTGCAGCTGGAAGACGAATTCCGTCAGGCGTTCGAAATGACGGTGATCGATCTGCCGCGCAACATGCTCATCAACTTCCCGCAGCTGCTGGCTGACGTGAATCTGGTGGTGCTGGCTTGCGAACTGACGCTCGCCTCGGCCCGTGACACGATCCGTATCCTGTCATGGCTCAAGACCAATGCCAGCCACGCTCACCCGATGATCGTCGCCAACAAGGTGCAGCCGAGCCTCGCGGAAATCAGCAAGGCTGACTTCGAGGCCTCGATCGAGCGCAAGGTCGATTTCGTTGTGCCATACGACATCAAGGCGGCCTCGAACGCGGCCAAGCTGGGTCAGGTGTTTGTCGATGCCAACCGTTCGAGCAAGGCGACCGCGGTGATCCGCCAGATCGCCGAGCGCGTCATGGGCGTGAGCACGGAAAACGTTGTGGCACCGAGCACCGAGAAGAAATCGCTGCTGGGCAATTTCGATCTCAAGGCGATGCTCGCCAAGAAGCCGAAGGTCGATCTGACCCAGGCTAACTGACCGACTGATCGCGCGGGGCATGAGGTCTTCCTGATCCCCGCGCACCAAGACACGACAAGGAGCCGTCGCATCCCGGCGGACCGAGGCAGGAAACGACAGCATGGACTTTTTCCAAACCCTGCTCATCACGCTGGTGATCTTCTCCGTGCTGGTCATGGGCTACGCGGTGGCGTCCGGCTCTGGCCCGGCCAAGGCTCAGAAGCGCCGGATGCAGGCGCTGCGCTATCGCCACTCGGAGAGTGTCGATGCCAAGGTGGATGCCCAGTTCAAGCGCGCGATCGCGGCCCGCAAGCCCAAGGCCTACAAGGTCGCCGGTTCGGGCTCGCGCTCTGAAGCGTTGGCGATGCGGCTCAAACGCACGGGCCGGGACTGGACCGTCACCCAATACCTCTACGCTTCGGTCGGCCTCGCGCTGGCGGTGGCGGTGACGATCTTTGTGTTCAGCAGGGCCCCGCTACTGTCCTTGGGGGTGGGCTTGTTCGTCGGAGCGGGCTTGCCGCACTTCGTGATCGGCTCGCTCATCAACCGGCGCACCAATGCCTTTGTCTCCAAGTTTCCCGACGGGATCGAACTGCTGGTGCGCGGCCTGCGCTCGGGCCTCCCCGTCACCGAGACGCTCGGCATCGTGGCCACGGAAGTGCCCGGCCCGGTCGGCTACGAGTTCAAGAGCGTGATTGACCGGATCAAGGTCGGCAAGACCATGGAGGACGCGCTCCAGGACACCGCTGACAAGCTCGGCATCGCCGAATTCAACTTCTTCACCATTACGCTGGCGATCCAGCGCGAGACCGGGGGCAACCTCGCCGAGACGCTGTCGAACCTTGCCGATGTTCTGCGCAAGCGCGCGCAAATGAAGCTCAAGATCAGGGCGATGAGCTCCGAATCCAAGGCCTCAGCCTACATCGTCGGCTCGCTGCCCTTCCTGGTGTTCGGCGCGATCATGTACATCAACCCCAAATACATGGGCACCTTCTTCACCGACGAACGCCTGATCGTCGCCGGACTTGGTGCAGGGGTGTGGATGGGCCTTGGCGTGTTCATCATGGCCAAGATGGTCAACTTCGAGATCTGATGGCGGGGGGCACACAATCATGATCGACCAACCCACCGGCCCGAGCCTGCTCGGCTTCGACGTCATCCTTGTCGGCACGATGCTTGTCGGCCTCGCTGCCTTCGCCATCATGCTGGCCATCTATGCCGCAGTCACGATCCGCGATCCGATGGTGAAGCGCGTCCGCGCGCTGGAGGCGCGGCGCGAACAGCTCAAGGCCGGGATCGTCACCGCTGCCTCGAAGAAGCGCACCAGTCTGGTGCGCCGCACCGACACGACCGACAAGGTCAAGGACAGCCTCAATCGCCTCAACATCCTCCAGGAAAGCCAGATCAAGACGATCCAGCAAAAGCTGGCGCATGCAGGCTACCGCAACAAGGAACTGGCAGTCATCATCATCGGCGCGCGGGCCATCCTGCCGCTGGTCGTTGGCGCGGCCATGGGTTCGCTGATCTATGTTGTCGAGTTCTGGCCCGACTGGGGCCCGATGACCCGTCTTGGTGCTTTCGCAATGTCGGTGTTCCTGTCCTACAAGGGGCCGGAACTCTACCTCAGCAACAAGGCGAGCAAGCGCACCAAGGAAATCCAGAAGGGTCTGCCTGATGCGCTCGACCTGCTGGTGATCTGCGCCGAGGCCGGTCTGACCGTCGACGCGGCCTTCAACCGGGTCGCCAAGGAACTGGGCCGCGCCTATCCCGAACTGGGCGACGAATTCGCCCTCACCGCGATCGAATTGAGCTTCCTCAACGAACGACGCATGGCGTTCAACAACCTCGCCTACCGCGTCAATCTCGAAGCGGTGAAGGGCGTGGTGACCACCATGATCCAGACCGAACGCTACGGCACCCCGCTGGCTTCGGCCCTGCGCGTGCTCTCGGCTGAATTCCGCAACGAGCGCATGATGCGCGCCGAGGAAAAGGCCGCGCGTCTGCCCGCGATCATGACGGTGCCGCTGATCGTGTTCATTCTGCCCACGCTGTTCGTGGTCATTCTTGGCCCGGCGGCCTGTTCGATCTCGGACAACCTCGTCAAATAGGTCCGGTACCGCAACGATAGGCGAAGGGCTGGAACAGGCATCACCCCTGCTCCGGCCCTTCGTTCGTCTTGCTCCCAAGCCCCAGCGCCCGTTCGCGCAGGGCCGCCAGCAGGCGGCGCAACATGGCTTCTTCATCGCCCGCCAGTCCGGCCAGCAGATCGCGCTCGGTCGCCCGCGCCAAGGGCATGACCTCGGCATGGATCGCCCGGCCTTCGCCGGTCAGCGCCAGCAGGTGGGATCGGCCGTCCCCCGGATTGGGCACGCGCCCGATCAGCCCGCGTTCCTCCAGCAACTTGACCGCACGGTTGACCGCGACCTTGTCCATCACCGTGGCCGCCGTCAGCCCGCGCTGCGTCATTGTCCCGGCATCGCCCAGCACCGCCATGATCCGCCACTCGGGGATCTTGAGGCCGAAGCGCTTGCGGTAACGCTCGGCAATCAGGCTGCTCACCGCATTGGACGTGACCGATAGCTGGTAAGGCAGAAACCCGGCCAGCTCCCCCGCCCGGTCATCACCGGCGTCATCATGCATAGGGGCGTTCGTCCCACCATGGATAGAAGTCGGGCATGTCGGCACTGACCTTGCCGGGATACATCGGCCGGCGCTTTTCGAGGAAGCTGGCGATGCCTTCCTTGGCATCGGCCCCGCGCGACAGGCGGTAGATCGCGCGCGAATCGATCTTGTGCGCCTCCATCGGATGATCGGCGCTGGCGAGCCGCCACATCATCGCCCGGGTCATGGCGACCGAGATCGCCGAAGTGTTCTCGGCAATCTCCAGCGCGAGGCGCTTGGCGGCGTGAAGCAGGTCTTCGGGCGCGTGGATGGATCGGACAAGGCCGCCCGCCTTGGCTTCCTCGGCGTCGAAGATACGTCCGGTATAGCACCACTCCAGGGCCTGGCTGATGCCGACAATCCGCGGCAGGAACCAGCTCGATGCGGCCTCGGGCACAATCCCGCGCCGCGCGAACACGAAGCCATAGCGCGCAGTGGCGCTGGCGAGGCGGATGTCCATGGCCAGCTGCATCGTCGCACCCACCCCCACGGCCACGCCGTTGCAGGCGGAGATCAGCGGCTTTTTCGATTCAAACAGCCGCAGCGTCAGCAAGCCCCCCCCGTCGCGCACGCGGGTGTCGGACAGGTCATCGACCTGCGTCGGGTCGGAGAACACCTGCCCTCCCCCTTCCGGCGTCAGGTCAGCCCCGGCGCAGAATGCCCGTTCTCCGCTGCCGGTGAAGATCACCGCCCGCACGCTGTCATCCGCGTCGATATCGTCCATCGCCGCCATGATCTCCTGCCCCATCGTGCGGGTATAGGCGTTCATCTTCTCAGGGCGGTTGAGCGTGATGGTGGCGATGCCGTCGGCCTTGGTGGCGATGATCTGGGTGTATTCGGTCATGGGGAGCCTCTCCTGCTGCGCCGCCTTTGATGCCATGAGCCACGCAAAAGAAAACCCCCGCAAAAGCGAGGGCTTTGTTTCGTCTAGAACCGGCGGCTCGGCGCTAAAGCGCGAGGTTGAGCCTCAGCATCGTCAGGCGCGGATTATCTGGCTTCATGCCGAGCGACAGCGCTTCGTCGATAACCGCCTGTGCGGCCTGCTTGTCGATGATCTTCGCAAGATAGCGCAGCGGATCGTAGGCCGTATTGATCGGCAGCTTGCGCTCCTTGATCTGCCTGGTCACCGAAATGCGCATATGTTCCCAGGCATTCCATTCACGAAGTTCGGCAAGGGACATCGTGCCGGTCTTGTCGCCGAGATAATCCTGAACGCTGTTCACGTAGGGCGAAAGCTTCATCGCCTCCAATCCCCGTCGCCAAAGGCCGGTTTCTGCACCCTTGAACCATCCCAGCGGGATCGACTCCCCGCCCAGCCCCAAGTCGAGGGCACGTGCCGCCAGAATTGCACGTGCCGCGGGATCGGCAGAGCCGGCAGCCATCGAAAAGTTGCTCATCTTGAAGTCTATGAGATCGGCACGCTCGGCGAGTTGAGCGCTTGTGAGACCAAGCGCCTCGGCGAGCGCTTCGAAGGTCACGCAGGCGAAATCCCTGAACAGAAAGCCCGACGGATGTTCCGGCGCCGCCTTCCACGTGACCCGATCTGCTGTCACCATCAAGTGTTTGGCAATGACCCGGGCATAGGCCTCGGCTGTGGTGAAATCGCCCATCTTTTCCAATTTGGTCTGGGCGATCATGCGCACCTTGTCCGACGGGTCGCGAGCGAAATATTCGAGCAGCGGCACTTGCCA
>RDXA01000245.1 GCA_004292705.1 Sphingomonadales bacterium
CAGGTGCCGCCGCTGCAATGGGTTCGGGCTCGGACGGTTCCTGAAACCAGCTATGCTTGCATTTGGCGCAGCGCACGGTGCGCCCTTCGCTGCCAAGGGCAGCATCAGGCACCGCGTAACGGGTGCCACAAGCTGGACAAGCGATAATCATGTCACAATTTGCAATAGTCTGCGTGCCCCTGCAAACAAGGGCAAGCGCGGCGGAGCTATCCATTTACCCGCTGTTTTCCACATTGTGGGGCGTAAATCGGGCCTTCCGCACCGCTCCAAGCGATCTGCGGCTTCCCCGCCGCGTGCCCCCCTGATAGGTGCGCGGCATGAGTGATCACCTCGACGGACATGTGAAATTCGACAATGTCGGGCTGCGCTATGGCACCGATCCCGAGGTGCTGAGCAATCTCTCCTTCACGCTTTTCCCCGGCAGCTTCTATTTCCTCACCGGCGCGAGCGGGGCCGGCAAGACCAGTTTGCTCAAGATGCTTTACCTTGCGCAGCGGCCATCGCGCGGGGCGATCCGGATGTTCGGGCAGGATCTCGTCACCATGCCGCAGGGCCGTCTGCCCGAGCTGCGCAGAAAGCTCGGGGTGGTGTTCCAGAACTTCAGGCTGGTGCCTTACCTCACCGCCTTCGACAATGTCGCCCTGCCGCTGCGGCTGGCCGGGACCGACGAGAAGAAGGTGGTCAAGGCGGTCGGCGACATGCTCGACTGGGTGGGTCTTGCGCACCGGGCGCATGCCATCCCCGCGACGATGTCGGGCGGGGAGCAGCAACGGGTCGCGATCGCGCGCGCGGTGATCGGTCGGCCGCGGATGCTGATCGCTGACGAGCCGACCGGCAACGTCGATCCCGACATGGCGCTGAAGCTGCTGCGCTTGTTCGAGGCGCTCAACAACCGCGTCGGCACGACAGTGGTGGTGGCAACTCACGATGTCCACCTGCTCAAGAAGGTGCCGGATTCGCTCATCATGCGGTTGCACAAGGGCCATCTGTCCGATCCCACCGGCGCCTTGCGCTATCCGCCCCGCCCCGCCGGGGTCAGCGGGGACAAGGCCCCGTGAGCACGCTCCCCCCGCTGCCTGCCGCGCCGGACGGCGACGAGCCCGAGGCCCCGCTGGTGCGCCCGCAGGGGCGTGCGGCGGCGCGGCTGTTGCCGCCTGCACGCCTGACCGGGCCGATCCCCTGGGTGATCGCCATCTTGCTTGCGCTGGTGGTGATCGCGGCTGCGGGCGGCCTTGCCTTGCGCAACCTTGCGACCAGCGCCAGCGCGGGCTTGTCGAGCGCGGTGAGCGTGCAGGTGATCGAGCCGAACCCCGAACTTCGCCCGGCGCGCGGTGCGGCAGCGGCCAAGGTGCTCGCCGGGATCGAGGGCGTCACCGCTGTACGGCTGGTGCCCGAAGCTGAACTGGTGGCGATGCTCGAACCCTGGCTTGGCGAGGGCGCAACCAGCGGCGACGTGCCGATCCCGGCGCTGATCGACGTCGAACTTTCCCGCCGCGCCGGGCCGGCCGACATTGCCCGGATCGAGGCGGCGCTTGCAGCGCAGGTGCCGGGTGCCCGGGTCGATGCGCAGGGCGATTTCCTGCGCCCGGTCAATGATGCGCTTGCGGCGCTGCAATGGCTCGCGCTCGGCCTGATCGCGCTGGTCGCACTGGCGACTGCGGCTGCGGTTTGGCTGGCGGCGCGC
This sequence comes from Sphingomonadales bacterium, assembly GCA_004292705.1. GTDB lineage: Bacteria > Pseudomonadota > Alphaproteobacteria > Sphingomonadales > Sphingomonadaceae > Erythrobacter. The sequence continues at coordinate 1,685 of RDXA01000245.1, forward strand.
AATGCTTTTGCAGCGGCGCGCGAGACGGTCGAAATCATGCACCTTCTGGGTGCCAGCCAGCGCCAGATCAGCGCGGTGTTCCTGCGCGACGTGCTGCGCGAGGCGGCCTTTGGCGCGCTGCTTGGCACCGGGCTTGGCGTGGCGGCGGTGTGGCTGCTCGGCCAGCA
>RDXA01000246.1 GCA_004292705.1 Sphingomonadales bacterium
TTCAGTCACCCTCCGATTGCGGCTGTGGGCCTGACCGAAAGCGAAGCGCGCAACCAGATCGGCAACATCAGGGTCTATCAGGCCGATTTCCGCCCGATGAAAAACGTTGTCGCGGGCCGGAACGAGCGCAGCCTTTACAAGATGATCGTCGATGCGGCGAATGACCGGATTTTGGGCATCCATATGATCGGCCCCGACGCGCCAGAGATTATGCAGGCCGCAGCCATCGCAGTGAAGGCAGGCCTCACCAAGGCGGATTTCGACGCGACGATCGCGATCCACCCGACGATGGCTGAGGAGCTGGTGCTGTTCAAATAGGCTCAGGCCCCCAGCCGTGCCGGGGCGAAATGCTCCGGCGCAAGCCCCGCGTCGGCGCAATCTGAGGGGAAGGGCAGGCTGAGCACGGCCGCCGCGGCGATGCGTGACAGAGCGGGGGAGGTCTGGAACCCCGCGCCGCCTTGCCCGGCGACCCACACAAACCCCGGCGCGCTCGCAGCATGGCCGATCACCGGCAATTCGTCCGGCGCGAAGCTTCTGAGGCCTGCCCAGCTGTGGCTGATTCGGCGGATGGGGAGGGTCGTGGCCTGCTCCACCCGGTCAGCCGCGATGGCGATATCCAGTTCCTCGGGCGCGGCATCGCATGCGGCGCTCGGCGTCTGATCCATGCTCGAAGCGAGCAGCTGCCCGCGCCCTTCCGGCAGCAGATAGAACCCTGCTCCCACCGTCTTGGTGAAGGGCCAGCGGCTCACGTCCTCACCCTCGGGCGCGGCGAAGCTGATGACTGTGCGGCGGCGCGGTTCTATCCCGATAGGCGTAACCCCTGCCATGCGCGCCACATCATCCGCCCAAGCGCCCGCAGCGTTGACAAGGATGGGCGCGGCGTATGGTTCGCCGCCAGCTTCGACCCGCCAGAGATCGCCCTCGCGTGCAATCGCAGTGACCTGAGCGCCTGTCACCAGCGTCCCGCCCGCTGCCTTCAGGCTCGCGACATGGGCCTGCAGCATCGCGTGGGTATCAAGCTTGAGCGATCCGTGATCGACCAGCGCCGTGTGGCAGGCCTCGGGCTTCAGGGCAGGCATCAACGCGCACGCATCATCCGGGCCGATCCGCTGGTAATTGCAGCCGAATTGACGGTGCACCGCCTCCAGCGCATCGAGCGCTGCTGCTTCATCTTGCCGCGCGATATGCAGCGCCGGATGCAGCGAACCATGGGCGCCCAGCTCGGCCATGCTCAGCGCGGTCAGCGTCCTCACCACTGTTTCGCCGAGGCCATAATGGGCAAAGGCGACGCTGCGCCCTGAAGCGTGGTAGCCCGGCGCGCTTTCGCCCTCCACCACCACGACGCGGGCCCGCGCCGCTATCCGCGCTGCAAGCGATAGCCCCGCAATCCCGCCACCCACCACCAGCACGTCCGCCGTCACCATCCTCGCCCTCGTCTTTGACCGCCACTTTTGCCACGTTGACGCTTGGGCCACGCTAAGGCAACGCGTTGCATCAAGAGACTTGAGGAGAGGAACCCCTAGTGTCCGCCAACATCGCCGAAATGGAACGCCGCCGCGAAGCTGCCCGGATGGGCGGCGGGGCCAAGCGCATCGAAGCCCAGCACGCCAAGGGCAAGCTGACCGCGCGCGAGCGGCTCGACGTGCTGCTCGATGAAGGCAGCTTCGAAGAGATCGACACCTATGTCGAACATGACTGCATGGATTTCGGCATGGAGACCCAGCGCATTCCGGGCGACGGGGTGGTGACGGGTTCTGGCACCATCAACGGTCGGCTGGTCTATGTCTTCTCGCAGGACTTCACCGTGTTCGGCGGCTCGCTGTCGAAGCGCCACGCGGAGAAGATCT
>RDXA01000420.1 GCA_004292705.1 Sphingomonadales bacterium
AGCAGTCCTTCGACAGGCTCAAGACGAACGGTGTTCGCTTATTGGCTGCTTACCTCGCCGCCCAGCGCCTGCCACAGCACGATCCGGGCGCGGGCGGCACGGCCCATTGCTGCTGCTGCGCGTTCCCCGCTGGCGTCAGCCGCCCGGCGGGCTTCGAGCACTTCAAGAAAGCTGGCGAGGCCTGCGCGGTAGCGGGTTTCGGCAAGGCTGGCGGCGCGGGTGAGCTGGTCGCGCTCCGCGATTGACAGCCGCGCTTCGGCATCGGCAGCCGCGACAACGCCATAGGCCGCCTCGGCATCGCCCAGCGCCGTGAACACTGCGCCGCGATAGGCAGCAAAGGCTGCGCGCTTGTCGGCCGCCGCGGCGTCGATCCCCGCGCCGACCCGCCCGAAGTCGAGCAGCGGCCCGGCGATCCCGGCGGTCAGCGTGCCGATCACGGAATCGTTGAAGAAGTCCTCCGGATCGAATGCCAGCAGTCCGATCACGCCCGAAAGCGTGATGCGCGGAAAGCGCGCCCGGGCGGCAGCGGCCAGATCGGCGTCGCTTGCAGCAAGGTTTGCGGCGGCGGCGGCGACATCGGGGCGGTTGGCAAGGAGGTCGGAGGGGAGGGAGGCCGGGGCTGGCGCAGGGGCGAGTGCCGGGGCCGGCATTGCCAGCGCCGCGCGCACGCTGTCGGCGTTCTGACCGGTCAGCGTCACCAGCCGCCCGATGAGGCGCGCTCGCTCGCTGTCCAGCGCGGCGAGGCGTACGGCTGACGAACTGGCAGTCGCATCGGCCCGTACACGGTCAAAACCGGGAGCAATCCCCGCATCTTCCCGCACTTTCGCAAGGCTCGCGAGCTGGCGTGCAGCGGCTGCATCGGCCTCGATCGCGGCGGCGCGCGCGTCGAGCACACGCCAGTCGGTGATGCTGGCGGCGATCTCGGCGAGGAGGGTCAGCCGCACACCTTGCGCCTGCGCGGTCGCTGCGTCGATCCGGGCGAGAGCGGCGCGTTCCTCGGCTTTCAGGCGGCCGAAGATGTCCAGATCCCAGCTCGCGGTGATGTCGGCACCATAGGAGGTCTGTTCACGCGGGATGAAGCCCTGCTGCCCCGCCTGCCCGAACTGTGCGGGGTTGATCCGGTTGCGGGTTACGTCGGCGCCGGCCCCAATGTTGGGCAGCCGCTCGGCCCCGGCGCGGCGGGCTCCGGCGCGGGCGCTTTCGATGCGCGCAGCGGCCTCCGATAGGCTAGGTGCTTCGGCCAGCGCGGCGGCAGACAGCGCCCGCCAGGCCGGATCATCGCCCGGCATCAGCGCCGCAAGGGCTGCGCTCGTCCCTGCGTCGGGAGCGAAGAAGAAGGCAGGCGGCAGGTCAGGCGTCGGCGTCGCGATTTCGGGCGCGGGCTGCAACGCACAGCCAGCCAGACATAATGACAGCGCGGCGCTGGCGAAGAGCGAGGAGCGGCGCATGGCGCTATTGCTCTCCCTTCGCCGCAGCGGCCTTGGCCGGAATGAACGCGTCGATCTGCTGTCCGACGCGGAAAGCGTCGCTGGGCGGCAGAGCGTAAATCAGCTGAAGCACGCGCACGTCGACCCGTTCCGCTGCCGAGTTGGTGAGTGACCGCTTGGGCACGACCTGTGGTTCTGCGCGCACGAAGGTAGCCTCGACATGCAGTTCTGCAGCGCCGCGTGGGGAAATAACGGCCGGCTGGCCGAGCGCCACGCGGGCGACCTCGTTCTCGTCAATATCGACGCGCACGTGCAGCGGGTTGGTTTCGCCCATTTGCATGAAGGGCTGGGCATTGCCGCCGCCCTGCGTGGCGACGAATTCCCCGGGGCGGATGTTGACAGCAAGGATCTCGCCCGCAATCGGCGCGCGGATGACGAGGCGTTCAATTTCGGTGCGTGCGGCATCGGCCGCCGACGAAGCGGCGGCAAGACGCGCGCGGGCAAGGCCGAGACGGCTGGTCGCTGCGGCTTCCTCACCCTCTGCCCGGATCACTTCGGCCCTGCTGACTGCGGCGGGGTCGGCAAGCTTGCGATAGAGATCAAGCTGCTGGCGCGCTGTCTTCTGCGCCGCGCTCGCCTCGGCAATCGATGCGCGCGCTTCGGCAATTGCGGCATTGGCCTGGTCGAGCTGCGCGCGGGCGGCGCGGGCATCGACCAGGAACAATACATCGCCCTTGGCCACCCGGTCGCCCGGACGGACGCGGACTTCGGTCACCAGACCCGACAGCGCCGAGCCGATATCGATCACCTCGCTGGCCGGTTCGACGATCCCAGCCCCTGCCACCCGCGGGGCGTTGGCGAGTTTGCCGACAGCCTTGGGCGGCTGCTCGGCAGGCTCGTTGGTCGAACGATCCGGCAGGCCGAAAAAGATCAGCCAGGCGGCAAAGATGACGCCGATCAGCGCGGCGATCGGCAGGATCTGGCGGGCAAAGCTTACATTGCGCAGCATGATGTCCTCGGCGGGTTCGGAGGGGAGAGGGTTGCGGAGCGGCGATCAGTGGCCATCGGGCATTTCCTTGCCGTCATGGGTGATGCGCCCGTCTTCGAGCACGATGATCCGGTCAGCCAGATCGAAGATGCGGTTGTCGTGGGTCACGATGATGCAGGCGCGGTCAGGGGCGACCGCGACTTCGCGCAGCAGGTCCATGACGCGGCGACCTGACGAGGCATCGAGCGCGGCGGTCGGTTCGTCACACACCACGAGGCGCGGTTCGTGCACCAACGCGCGGGCGATGGCGACGCGCTGCTGCTGGCCGCCTGAAAGCTGACGCGGCAGCTTGTCGGCCTGATTGCCGATATTGAGCTTGTCGAGCAACACCTTGGCCCGCTCGCGCGCTTCATCATGCGGGACGCCTTGCGCAATCAGCGGCACAGCAGCGTTGCTGGCGACGTCGATCGAGGGGATCAGATTGTACTGCTGGAAGATGAAGCCGATGTTCTTGAGGCGGAAGTTGACGAGTTCGGTGTCCGACAGCTTGTAGATGTCGGTGCCGAAGACCCTCACCTCACCCTCTGTCGGCCAAAGGATGCCGCACATGATCGAGATGAGGGTCGTCTTGCCCGATCCGCTTTCTCCGACGACATAGGTGAGCTCGCCCGGGCGGATGTCGGTGTCGATGCCGTGGAGCACGCGGATGGTGCTCTGCCCGGCTTCGAAATCGCGGGTGATGCTGCGCGCACAGATCGCTGCTTCGGGGGCGCAGCCGCCGATTGCTCTGGTGTCCATGATCTCGCCCCCGCTCACCTGAACACCGAAGCCGGCTCGGTCTTGAGCACGCTGCGGATCGCAATCAGCCCGGTGATGGCGAGGATCACCACCACGGCGACAAGGCTGATCAGCGGGATCTGCCAAGGGATATAGAAGCCCTTGAAGAAAGGATTGGCGCTGAACCCCTTGATGAAGGCGACCGTGCCGGCGACACCGAGCGCGTAGCCGATCATGCCCACCATCCCGGCCTGCACTGCGACCATCTGCATGATCTTGGCATTGGTGACGCCAATCGCCTTCAGGGCACCGAACTGCTTGATATTGTCGCGCAGGAACAGGCTGAAGGTGAGGCCCACGATCGCGATCCCGACCACAAAGCCGAGGAACACGGTGATGCCGAAATTGGTCGGGATACCGGTGTTCTCGATGATGAAGTTGACGCCGGCGCGCGAGAATTCCTTGCGGGTTTCGGCCTTGAGCCCGGTTTCGGCCTCGATCCGTGCGGCGACGCCCTCGGCGGTCTCGCCCTCGCTCACGCCGACCAGCACGAAGGACAGGCGGTTGCGGGTGCCGGGAACGAAATTGAGTGCGTTGGAATAGCGGGTGTAGAGCACCACTGTGCTGGTGAAGCTGGGGATCGCATCGGCAATGCCCCGGATCACGGCGCGCTGATCATTCAGCTCGAGCCTCTCGCCGATCGGGCTGGCCCCGTTGGAGAACAGGCGGGTGACACCGACATCGTCGATTACCACGCTGTCGGGTGCAAACAGTACGGCTTTGTCGCCCTCGGCCATGCGCTTGGGCAGGCCGATCAATGTCGCGTCGTCGACCCCGACGATCCCGACGCCTTCAAGATCGCCGTCCTTGGTGCGGACATTGGCCTGCGCCCGCAGATGCGGCACGGCCCATTCCACGCCGGGCACCGAGCGGACCCTGTCCAGCGCGGTGCCCGGCATGGCATAGCTGACATCGGTCGTCCGGCTGACCGGATCCATCACCCACACCTCGGCCTCGGGTGCGTTATAGACCCCGCTTGCGCCGCGTTCGACGAGGTTGACGAAGATCGTCATCTGCTGGGTGATGAGCAGGGTCGAAAAGCCAATACCAAACAACAGCCCATAGAACTTCTGGGCATCCCCGGTGAGCATCCTGATGGCAATCCAGAGCAACGGCTTGGCACCTTTACGAGCGGAGAGGGTTGCACGTGGCGGCGATTCGGTTCACCATTAGTGAACGCCAGCGTTTAACTGAACGGAGCCGTTCACTTTGTCAATCTGCGGTTCATCCGCCACGGAAAAAAACACAGGTCGCCGCAAGGCAGGCCGCCCGCTTGATGCGGCCAAGCGTGCCACCATCGTCGAGACGGCGGCGCATCATTTTTTTCATCATGGCTATGCCGCTACGGCGATCGAGCAGGTTGCCGCCGATGCGGGCGTGTCCAAGGTCACGATCTACAACCAGTTCGGAGACAAGCGCGCGCTGTTTGTCGCTGCGGTGGAATGCGAATGCGAGAAGATGCGCGGGCATTTTTCGATGGATGCCATGCCGCAAGGGACGATCCGAGAGCGGCTCACCGCCATCGGCGAGGCGATTTTTGCTTTTCTCTTCCGCCCGGAAATGATCCAGTTTGAGCGGCGCATCGCTGCCGAAACGGAAGCCGATCCTGCCATCGGCGCAGCTTTTCTCGAAGCCGGACCATGGCGGATGAAGCAGGGCTTCGGTGCCTGGCTCGCGCGGGCGAATGTGGCAGGCGAGCTGCATATCGCCGACCCGCTGCTTGCTGCCGAGCAATTTGTGTCGCTGTGCAAGGGCATGGGCGATCTCGAACGCCGCTTTGGCGCCGAAGTCACGCCTGAACAACGCGACCGGCGCATTATCGGCGCGGTCGAATTGTTCCTGGCCGCTTATGGCAATCAACGCTCATCCGGACACCATCGATAATTCGCATCACCGTGTTCGAAAATTAGCATCACGCATGGTCTGGCGCATTATCTTGCCATTCAGCCTCATCGTCCTACATTGTGGCTGACGAAAGGAACTTCCCGCGATGAGTCAGCCGAACGATCCGCCGCCGCAAGGCGAAGGCCCCAACCCTTGGGTCAAGCAGCTGATGATCTGGGGCGGCATATTCCTTGCCTTGCTGCTGGTGGTGACGATGTTCAGCAACGCGGGCCAATCGGGCGGGGCTGCGATCCGCTATTCCGATTTCCGCGCAGCCGTGGCTGAAGGCGAAGTGCAAGACGTGCAGATGGGCGCCGAGCTCATCACCGGCACGCTCAAGAACGGTGAGACTTTCAGCACCGTGCCCGTTCCGAACGATGTCGAAATCACCAAACTGATGGAAGACAACGGCGTGCGCTTTACCGGAAAGCAGCGCGAAGGGCAGAATGTCCTGCTGTTCATCCTGCTCAATTCGCTGCCGTTCATCCTGATCCTCGGGATTGCTTTCTTCGCGCTGCGTCAGATGCAGAAGGGCGGCGGCGGTGGTGCCATGGGCTTCGGCAAGTCGAAGGCCAAGATGCTGACCGAGCGTTCGGGCCGTGTGACGTTTGACGATGTCGCCGGGATCGACGAAGCGCGCGAGGAATTGCAGGAAATCGTCGAATTCCTGCGCGATCCGCAGCGTTTCTCCAAGCTCGGCGGCCAGATCCCCAAGGGCGCGCTGCTGGTCGGTTCGCCCGGTACCGGCAAGACCCTGCTGGCCCGCGCCATCGCGGGTGAGGCGGGCGTGCCGTTCTTCACCATCTCAGGTTCGGACTTTGTCGAAATGTTCGTCGGCGTCGGCGCGAGCCGGGTGCGCGACATGTTCGAACAGGCCAAGAAGAACGCGCCGTGCATCGTCTTCATCGACGAAATCGACGCGGTCGGCCGTTCGCGCGGCCACGGCCTCGGCAACTCGAATGACGAGCGCGAGCAGACGCTGAACCAGCTCCTCGTGGAGATGGACGGGTTTGAAGCCAACGAAGGCATCATCATCATCGCCGCCACCAACCGCCCCGATGTGCTCGATCCGGCGCTGCTGCGTCCGGGCCGGTTTGACCGTCAGGTTGTGGTGCCGATCCCCGATATCGATGGGCGCGAGAAGATCCTCGGCGTGCACATGAAGAAGGTGCCGCTGGCTCCCGATGTGAACCCCCGCGTGATCGCACGCGGCACCCCGGGCTTCTCGGGCGCGGATCTGGCCAACCTTGTGAACGAAGCTGCGCTGCTGGCCGCGCGCCGCAACAAGCGCCTCGTCGCGATGCAGGAGTTCGAGGACGCCAAGGACAAGGTCATGATGGGCGCGGAACGCCGCTCCATGGTGATGACCGACGACGAGAAGAAGATGACCGCCTATCACGAGGCCGGGCACGCGATCGTCTCGGTGCACGAGGAAGCCTCGGACCCGATCCACAAGGCCACCATCATCCCGCGCGGCCGCGCGCTGGGCATGGTGATGCGCCTGCCGGAGCGTGACAGCTATTCCTACCACCGTGACAAGATGCACGCGAACCTCTCGGTCGCGATGGGCGGGCGCGTGGCGGAGGAGATCATCTTCGGGCACGACAAGGTCAGCTCGGGCGCATCTTCGGACATCCAGTATGCCACGAGCCTGGCGCGCAACATGGTGACCCAGTGGGGCATGTCGGACAAGCTCGGCCCGCTCCAGTACGAAGAGCAGTCCGAAGGCTATCTCGGCATGGGCGCGGCGCAGCGGACCTTCCGCTCGGGCAGCACCAATGAGCTGATCGACAACGAGATCAAGTCGCTGGTTGAAGGTGCCCATGCCCGTGCGACTGACATCCTCAAGACCCACGAGGATCAGCTTCACTTGCTGGCGCAGGCACTGCTTGAATACGAGACCCTGACGGGCGAGGAGATCAATTCGCTGCTAGAGAATGGCCGGATCGACCGTCCTGATGCGCCACGCGGTGGTCTTAGCACGCCTGCGCCGGTGCGCGGCTCGGCCATCCCCAAGGCGGGCAAGCGGTTCGGCGGAAAGCCGGATGAGGCACCGCAAGGGGCCTGAACCTTTCGCCATCAGCAAGAAGGGCGCTGGATGCATGTCCGGCGCCCTTTTTTGTTGCTGTCAGCGTGGGTTAAGCTGGCCCGCGCAATTTTGTACGGCTCGGGTCGGATCAAGGCACAAGGCATAATCGGATGTTGCGAATCATGGCTCTGGCGTTGCTCGGCGGCGCGCTGGTGATGTCAGCGGCAAGCGCGGCTGAGCCCGCGCCTGCGGCCTCCGCTACCCCTGCCGCCCGCGTTGCCATCGTCCCCTCGCCCGATATGACCGTTGCAGCCTTTCTTGCGCGGGTCGTTCCCCGGAAGCTGGCGAGCTGTTCGGTGCCATCTCCACGGTCGGCAAGGCTTACCGCCAGACCCTTGCTGACCGGCTCGCCGCCGGGCAGCCGGTCGAAGCGTGCCTCCCGCCCGAGGCCGAGATCGACAGCGATGTCTTGTTCGCCCATCTGGCAGGCTTCACGCCGGAAGCCGCCGCACGCACCACAATCCGCGAGGCATTTTCCCAGCTTGTGCGCCAGCGGTTCCCGTGCGGTTGATCAGGCCAGTTCTGGCGCGTCGGCGATCCGGGCCAGTTTGCGCTCGATCCCGTCCCAAAGTCGCATGAAGGCGAGCGCGGCAGGCGTGCGCGGCGCAAAAGTGCCGATCGGACGGCGCTGCACCGCGCATTGCTCAAGGTTGCTGACCATCGGAATCGCCGGCCAGGCCGGGTTCGCTGCAAGAGCCTCCTGATGGAGCGAGCGGCGCCGGTCCATCATCGAATAGACCGGCAGAATCGGGGGCGGCCGCTTGGTATGACGGCGGATCTCCTCGACCACATGGTCCAGCGCGCGTGCTGATAGCGGCGAAGGCGGCAAAGGCACAATCACCAACGTGGCGGCGCGCATAACCTGTGCGCTCAGTTCGTTTAGCATTGGCGGACAATCAAGGATCAGCCGGTCATAGCATCGCACCAATTGCCTGCTTAACGTGGCGATACGGTGCCGCTGGCCCATCCGCAGCAGCATTGAATCCAGCTCGCGCAGGCTGGTGTCTGCGGGGAGCAGGTCAAGCCCGGGATAGCTGCTCTGCTGGATCAGGGTAGAGGCTGGAACATCGCCTGCGAACAGGCTGCGCGCCTGCCGTCTGCGCTGCGGCTCGAGCGCAAACATGAAGCCAGCGCCGTCCGCCGGATCAAGATCCCACAGCAACGTGCGGCGCAACGATATCTGCGCGGAGCACCAGCCAAGATTGGCGGCGATGGTTGTCTTTCCGACCCCGCCCTTCGAACTGTAAACCGCGATGACTGCCATGATGCTGACAGAACGGCTCGGCTGGTCTTATTATTCCGGCACAGCACACGCGGGTATGCCGCGCTATTCAAAACGCGCCCAGCACTCCCAGGATCAGCAGGAATATCATCAGCACGATCTGGCTGCAAAACAGCAGGATCAGGAACCGCCAGAAGGCTGAAAAGCGCGACAGACCATAGGCATGGCGCAGCTGTTTGTAGAGGTGCAACGGCGCGGCGACAAAGAACAGCAGCGCCGCCCAGCCGCTGCCTCCGGGGATCGTGCTGAGCAACGACATGACGATGAACAGCAGCGACATGAAGCTCAGGGAATAGGTGACAAATATCGCGTGGTCATAGGCCTTGAACTGCCGGCGCCAGGCGAACATCAGCCACAGGAACGGAACCGACAGCGGGATCAGCAACCAGCTGAATTTGTAGCCATTCGATTGCAGCTTGTAGAGCATCAGGCTGGGGTTCTTCTTCCATTTTCCGATGATCCCCTCATCCAGCCACGTGATCCCGGTGGCGGTGAACGCGGTGCTTTCGGCCCGGTCACTATTTCCCAGAATGCGGCGCAGGATCGTCAGCTCACCGTCGATCGCTTCGCGGCGCGGTTCTGCCTTTGCTAGACCGTCGCGTTCCTTTTCGAGCGCCGTTATCTGCTCCTGGATGTTGGTCTGGAACACCGACGCGCCGCTCGCGCTGTCGCTGAAACCGGTCCCGAGATCGGTCGGTGCGGATATGCCAACCATCTGAAATACAGCGAACATTGCAAAGACGGTGAACAGGAACATCGCCATCGGGCTGACGAATTTCGCGCGTTCGCCTGCGATGTAGCGGCGGGTCAATTCACCCGGTTTGAAGGTCAGCAGCGGCAGGGTCTCCCACAGCTTGCCGTCGAGGTGGAGCACGCCGTGCATGATGTCGTGCCCGATGGCGGCGAGGCTGCGGTGGATATGGGCTTTCTGGCCGCATTCCGGACAGAAATGGCCTTGGAAGATGGTGCCGCAGTTGGCGCAGGTGGCGGCTTCCGCGACATGTGCGCCAGCCGCGCCAGCGCCCGGTTCCACTGCCCGCCCGAGCAGCGCGCCTTCGATTACCGTCCCGATGCTGTCGCCCAATCCGCTCATCGCTCGCGCCCCTTCGGCAGAGTATGTCGCTGGTTATAGGCGCGTTTGCCGCACTTGCGAAAGCCGCTATTTCCGGAGCCTGTCAGCGTTCGCTATTGGCTGGCGAGCTTGCGCTCGATGGCGGTCCACAGTTGGGCGATCGCCCGCGCGGCAGGCGAGCGCGGGGCGAAGGCGCCTACAGGCTGCTGTTCAACAGCACATTGCTCGATCGCGCTGGCCAAGGGGATCGCGGGCCAATTTGGGTTCGCTTCGCGGGCCGCCTTGTGCAGGCTCCGGCGCAGGTCGAGCATGGACAGGACGGGGAGGATCGGCGGATGCCCCTTGCCCTGCCCGCGCACTTCCTCGACCACCACCTCGAACGCCCGGGCCGAGAGCGGGGAGGGCGGCAGGGGGACGATCACGAGGTCTGCCGCTCGGATGACCTGAGCGCTCAACTCATTAAGAACAGGCGGGCAATCGAAGATGACCCGGTCATAGGTCTTGCCCAGGGCCTCGGTCAGCTTCGCCAGTCGTTTCTTCTTGCCGAGCCGGTCAAGTTGCCGGTCGAGCGTGCGGATGCTTTCATCTGCCGGAAGCAGGTCGAGGCCTGCATAGGCTGTCGGCTGGATCAGCTTCGCCGGGTCGCTGCCATCGGCGAACATGCTGTCTGCGCTGCGTTTTTTCCTTGGGTCGACCCCCAGCAGGAAGCCCGAGCCATTGGCCGCATCAAGGTCCCACAGCAGTGTCTTGCGGCGCGAGACGCTCGCTGCCACCCACGCCAGATTGACGGCCAGTGTGGTCTTTCCGACCCCGCCCTTGACGCTGTAGACCGCAATCGATGCCATGCGCCCGCCTGTTACAGTTTGATTACAGCAACAAGGGATAGCGCAGCGACAGCCAATGGCAAGGCCCGCGCAAACCGGGTCAAGAAGTGGTCAAGCACGACAACGGCCCGGCAACGACGTGCCAACGGCATGCTTATGCTGCGACATCGCAGCAGCAATGGTTACCCGTCGTAATCGCCGCCGAGCGACGAGGTGCGCGCCGGTGCCGATGCGGTGATCCGCAGTGCTTCGGCCGACTGGCTGAGCGAACCGATTTCATCGGCCTCGTCCTCATCATCGGGGAGGATCTTCTGCAGGCCGGTGACCAACGATTCATGCAAGCCGGCCGGGGTGATGGTCTCTTCCGCGATCTCGCGCAGCGCCACGACCGGGTTCTTGTCGCGATCCCGATCAATGGTCAGTTCGCTCCCGCCCGAAATCTCGCGCGCACGCTGCGCGGCGAGCAAAACGAGGTCGAAGCGGTTGGGAACCTTGTCGACGCAATCTTCAACGGTGACGCGTGCCATGGGCGGCCTTTTGACAGAATCATGGAGGGAGACGAAGGCGGCGAGGTAGGCTCGGGGCGCCGCGAAGTCAAGGAAAGGGGCCAGCACCGCTGATCCGCGTCACGCAATTTGCCGGCTTCCCTGCTGCCTTTCGCGCGCCGCAGCCGTTCTCGCCGCTGGTCGCCGGGCTGCTGGGCGCGGGGCTGACGACCGGTGTGACCTTTGCCCCGTGCGTCCTGTGGATTTTCGCGATGCCACCCCTCTGGATTGACCGGATGGGACAGGCGGTGTGGCTCAAGGGCGGTCTGGCAGCGGTCACGGCGGCGCTGTTGGGCTGTGTGCTGGCCTTCGGGGCGAAATGGTCAGTGCTGCGGCTGCTGGGAGCTTGCGCGGCCGGCGGGCTGGTATTGGGTCTGGTGCTCTGGCTCTGTCGCCCCTCTCGCTTCGCCCCCGCATCGCGCTACACTGGCCCGCATGGCCACTACCCCCGACGAATCGTCCGACAGCGCGCCCGATTACCGCGACATGGCGCCTTTCAGCCTTGAGACGGCGGGCCACGCATTCACGTTCTACCCCCACGGACAAGACCGGTTGCGCGCGCTTATCGAACTGATCGAAACCGCGCAGGCGAGTCTGCGGTTGTTCTACTACCTGTTCGATAGCGACACCTCGGGCACGCTGGTGCGCGATGCGCTGATCGCGGCGGCAGGGCGGGGAGTGGATGTGGCGCTTATCGTCGATGATTTCGGCAATGATGCGGGTGCGGATTTCTTCAGGCCGCTGGTGGAGGCGGGCGGACGCTTCGCGGTCTTCTCGCCCCGCTGGGGCACACGCTATCTGGTGCGCAACCACCAGAAGTTCACGATTGCGGACGAGACCCGGGTGATGACCGGGGGCGCCAATGTCTCGGATCACTATTTCGCCATCCCTGCCGATAATGGCTGGTGCGACCTTGCTGTGCTGATCCAAGGCCCGGTGGTCGCACAGTTCATTCGCTGGTCGGGGCTGCTGGAAACCTGGGTCGCCAACGAGGCAGCCGGGGGCACGCGGCAGCTCAGGGCGCTGCGCGATATCGTCAAGACGTGGGACGGCGGTGATGGTCCGGTGCGGCTGCTGGTCGGCGGGCCGCTGGTGCGGCAGGGCCACTGGGCCTGGGTGCTGCGCCGCGATCTGGCGCGCGCCCGGCGGCTTGATACGGTCTCGGCCTATTTCTCCCCGCCGCGCAGCTTCCGCCGCCAGTTCGCGCAGATCGCCCGGCGCGGCGCGGTGCGGATGGTGATGGCGGGCAAGTCCGACATCAGCGCGGCGATCGACATGGCCCGGCTGCTCTACAAGAAGCTGTTTGTCGCGGGCGTGCGGATTGTCGAGTTCCAGCCGTGCAAGCTGCACATGAAGCTGCTGGTGGTGGATGATGCCTGCTACATCGGCAGCGCCAATCTCGACAAGCGGTCCTTGCGCATCAATGTCGAGCTGATGGTGCGAGTGGACGACGCCGCGCTGGCGGCCAGTTTGCGCAAGCTGATCGACCACATGGAAGCCGCCAGCATGGCGGTGACACCGGCGTGGTATGCCCGCAAGGCGACCTTCCTTAACCGGATGCGCTGGCGGCTGGCCTATTGGCTGAGCCTCGCCGATTACCGGGTGAGCAAGCTGGGTGCGCGCTGACGGCGACCGGGCTGACAGCTTGGCTTATTCGTGACCCCAGTCCGAATAGTCCTTGAAATTGGGCGACGTGAACTTGGTGATGTCGCTCTGGAAGTGGAGCGGCACGTTGCCGGTCGAGCCATGGCGCTGTTTCGCCACGATCAGCGTCGCGCGGCCGACCAGGCCTTCGAACTTCTCCTCCCACTGGCGGTATTTCTCCTGCACATCGGGGGTGCTGCTGGCGTCGGGCGTGTCGGGCTTGACCAGCATGTGATAATAATCCGAGCGGAAGATGAACCACACCATGTCCGCGTCCTGCTCGATCGAGCCGGATTCGCGCAGGTCTGACAATTGCGGGCGCTTGTCCTCGCGGCTTTCGACCGCGCGCGAGAGCTGCGAGAGCGCGATCACCGGGACCTGCAATTCCTTGGCCAGCGTTTTCAGGCCGCGGCTGATTTCGGAGATTTCGTTCACGCGGTTATCGTTGGCGCGGCCCGAACCTTGCAGCAGCTGGAGGTAGTCGACGATGATGAGGCCGATGTCATGCCGCCGCTTCATCCGCCGCGCACGGGTGCGCAGGGCGGCGATGGTGAGCGCCGGGGTGTCGTCGATATAGAGCGGCAGTTCGGCGAGGCGCTGGCTGGCGAAGGAGAGCTTCTGGAAATCCTCGCGCGTCAGCTTGCCGCTGCGCAGGTTCTCCGACGAGATTTCCGCCTGTTCGGCAAGAATGCGGGTCGCCAGCTGGTCGGAGCTCATTTCGAGGCTGAAGAAGGCAACCGGCGCACCATAGTTGAAATCGCCCCCGTCGCGCTGCCATTCAAGGTGCTTTTCGGCGCAGTTGAAGGCGATGTTGGTGGCGAGCGAGGTCTTGCCCATGCCCGGACGCCCGGCAAGGATCACGAGGTCGGAATTGTGGAGGCCCGAGGTCTTCTGGTCGATGGTCGCAAGGCCGGTGGTCTTGCCCGACAGGCCCCCGCCCGAGCTCATCGCGGCTTCGGCCATCTTGATCGCGGTCATTGCCGCCTCGCGGAAGGTTGCTGCCTCGCGCCCGGTGCTAGCGCCCTCGGCGACCTTGAAGAGATCCGCCTCGGCCTGCGCGATGCGCTCCATCGGGGAGGTATCTTCCGAGGTGTCGAGCGCGCCTTCGACCAGCCCGCGCCCGACGCTTACCAGTTCGCGCAGCAGGGCCAGGAGGTGCCGCCCAGCTCCTTCAGCGCCTCGTCCGCCTCGAAGAACGGGCGCAGCGTGACGGGGGAGGCGGTGGCATTGCGCTCGATCAGCGTCAGCACCCGCTCGTAGATGCGCGCGTGCAGGGCTTCGAAAAAGTGCTCGGGCCGGATCGGCACCTGCAATTCCTCGATCACCCGGTTGTCGATCAGCACCGCACCGAGGAACGCGGCCTCGGCCTCGAGATTGGCGGGGAGCTTGCGCAGCGGCAGCTCGCCTTCGCCTGCTTGCGGCTTGATCGGGGTGACTTTTTCGGGTTCGGCCATGTCGGGCCTGATGCGCCGCGCCCCCTGCGCGCGCAAGTCCGTAGAGGCGCATTATTTATTCCGGACGCTGTGGATAGTGGGGAGAGCGCGTCGAAGTGCTTGAAGTGTCGCCCCCCGATCTGCGAAGGCGGTGCATCATGGCCGATACGTCGCCCGATTCCCTGCCTGTGTCTCCTGCGCCCGGTGCTGCGGGGACGCAGCGCATTGCCCAGGTCACGCTCGACGAGGCGACGATCCTGTGGCGCAATGCCGATGTCGAACAGGAACGCCGCGTCGCGATCTATGATCTGATCGAGGAAAACACCTTCAAGCCCGTCCGCTCGGCCGAACGCGGGGCTCCGGGGCCTTATCACCTGCACCTTTCGGTGACCGACGGGCGGCTGGCGATGGATATCAAGGACACGGGCGAGCAACTGCTCGAAACGCTGTTGATCGGCATGGCCCGTTTCCGTCGCCCGATCCGAGAATATTTCGCGATCTGTGACAGCTACTATCAGGCGATCCGCAAGGCCACTCCGACCGAGATCGAGACCATCGACATGGCCCGGCGCGGCATCCACAACGGCGCCGCCGAGTTGCTGCTCGAGCGGCTGGAGGGCAAGGTCGAGACCGATTTCGCAACGGCGCGGCGGCTGTTCACGCTGATCTGCGTGCTGCACATCAAGGGCTGACAGGACATGGCAAAGGCGGGCAAGGCCCCAATGCGCCGGACCACGCGCCGGGCATCCCGCCGCTGGATGGGGCGGGTGACCGCGCTGGTCGTGCTGTTCGGCCTCGTCTTTGCGGCATGGCTGTGGTGGGACATGCGCGAGTGGCGCCCCGATGCGACGCTCTATCCCGAACAGGGCGCTCTGGTTCCGCCGGGGGGCGGGCCGGTCAGGTTCGAGACATTGAAGGCGGTCGGTGCGCAATTTGTCTACCTGCCGCTCCTGGCAGGGCCGGGCGCGGACGGGCCGGGCGGGTTCGCCGATCGGTTTACGCTGGCGAGGGCGGCAGGCTTGCAGGTCGGTGTGATGCTGCCATTCGATCCCTGCGCCCGGGCTGATGCGCAAAGCGGAATGTTTGCACAGATGGTGCCGCGCGATCCCGATCTGCTGCCGCCTGCCATTGGCCTTGCCCGGCTGGCGGAGAGCTGCGATCCCAAGGTCAGCGATGCCGCGGTCGAAAGCGAGCTGATGACGCTGATCAACCAGATCGAGATGCACAGCGGAAAGCCGGTCATCCTGAAGCTCGAACCCGCCTTTCAGGAGCGGCATGACAGTGCGGGCACGCTGGGGCGCGATCTGTGGCTGGCGCGTGACCGCGCGCGGCCGGATTATGCGGGGCGGCCATGGCTGCTATGGAGCGCCAACAGCGCACGCTTCACCGAAGCGAGCGAGGAGCCGGTCGAATGGGTGGTGGTGCAGAAGTAATTGCGCTGACGAACGGAGTTCTGAATGCTGGACCACGAACAGGAACAGGCCCTTATCGCCGCTGCTTACGCCGCCGCGGAAAACGCCTACGCGCCCTATTCGGATTATCCTGTCGGCGCGGCGCTGCTGTTCGATGACGGATGGGTAGTCACCGGCTGCAATGTCGAGAACGCCAGCTACGGCCTTGCCCTGTGCGCCGAGACGGTCGCGGTGGCCAAAGCGATGGGCGAAGGGCGGCGCGGCGGGCTGGTGGCGTTAGCCGTCGTAGGCCTCAAGGCGGATAGCGCCCCGATCACCCCCTGCGGACGGTGCCGGCAAGTGCTGAACGAGGTCGCCGCGCTGGGGGCCACCGATCCGCTGGTGCTGTGCGTGAGCAAGGATGACGTGCGGCGCGTGGCGCTGTCCGCGCTGCTGCCGCACGCCTTCGGGCCGGGGCATCTGGCCTAGGCGTTCTTGCCCTCCAGCCATTCGACCAGCGCGGCCATGCATTCGCGGCCCAGCAGCTTGCAGCGTTCGGGCGACCAGCCCTGTTCGGGCTCGGGGAAATCGGCCAAGTCCTTGTATGGCATCTCCAGCGTCATCGCCACCGCGCCGAACCGCTCGGCGAGCTGGTTGGTGCTCATGGAGAGATTGGCCCGCCCTGCCGGGGCCTTGGGGTAGCCGAGCTTTGTCTGGAAATCGGGGGTGCGGCGGTCGAGGATGCGCTGGTAGCGGTAGAAGCCCTCGCCCTGTTCTGCCTTCCACGAGGGGATCCCCTCAAACCCGGCCAGGAACACCGCCGGGATCGCCTCGTCGGCATGGACGTCCATCGCGAAGTCGACGCCGGTCTGGTCCATCCGGTTGCGGATTACCAGCACTTCGGGAGAGCGCTCGGGCGTTGGATTGGCCCATTCGCGGTTCAGGTTGGTGCCAACCGCATTGGTTCTGAGATGCCCCCTGCGTGAACCATCGGGGTTACAATTTGGGACGACATGGATGCGGCACGCCTTGCGCAGCGCCCGCGCGACAGGATCGGCGGGATCGGTCAGGCATTCCACCGCGCCCTCGATCCACCATTCGGCCTGAGTCTCGCCCGGATGCTGGCGGGCATAGAGCCACACCTGCGTCTTGCCTTCGCCCAGCTCAAGGCAATCGATCGGCTGGCCATCAAGCGTGGTGCCGAGCCGGACATAGTCCACGCCTTCGCAGGATGCCGTCTCGGCGATCAGATCGTGGTGCCGTTCCATCGAATAGGGCGCGAAATAGGCCACCCAGAACACGCCTGTCGCGGGAAGATAGCGCATGGTCAGCGTGCCGCCGTCCTCGTCCTTGTCGAAGGTGCTCGCCGCGCGGGCCCAATAGGCGCGGTCTTCGGAAACGCAGGCGTTGTAATCCGGCCAGCCGCCCGGATAGGCGCTGGCGTTGAGGCCGGTAACTTTCAGCACCACCTCCTCGCCTGCGCGCGCGCTGACGCGGAAATGGAACCACTGGAAGAATTCGGACGCATTGTCGCGGCGGATCGCCAGACGCGCGGTAGCTCCCTCGATCCCGAGAACGTCGATGTTGCCGCTGTCGAAACCGGCGTCGATGAAAAGTGTCATTATTGTCCCTGAAGCTTGCTCACGTCGATCGTCACGGTCTCGCCATTGCCACCGGGGAACCCCCGGAACAACCCGGCAGCCAGCGTGCGCGCACTGATATCGACTTGCGAATAGGGCGACTTCACCCCGGTCGTCAGCTGCGCGCGCCCTTCCCACAGGGTTGCATTCGCGTCGTTCGTGATCCGCACCGACAGCTCGGTATTGGCTGCCGGGCCCTCGCGCCCGCCGCCCAGATTGATGCCGACCCCCATGCCCACGCCCGAGCCGAACCCGCCGGTCTGCCCGCCGACCCCGACATTCACCGGGCCACGTCGGTTTGCAACTCCGGCGTTGATCGGCCTGCGACTGGAGCGGACCGCGGCGACCTGAATGCCACGCCCCTCCTGCGCGACGATGGTGTATCCCAGCATCGCCAGCTCGCGCTCGACCGCCGCCTTGATGGCGGCCTGAGCTGCCGTGTTGGACACCTCGTCCGGGAAATAGACGATGATCGGCCCCCGCCCGAGGCCTGCCGGATCGGGGGCGACAAAACGGGTGACTTCGACTGGGCCGGTATAGGGCGAGGTCGCGCAGGCCGAGAGCGTCAGCGCGGCGGCAAGCGGGACAATCAGCGATAGGCGGGGCATGGCACGGGTTCCTTTTGCAATTCCCAGACTATAGGCTGCACCGGATGAGGTGCACAGGCCCGTGTGTGTCTGATCGAGGTTGAGATTTTCGCAGCAAATAATGTGCTAGGGCGCGCGCCATGACATCGAACGACAAACCATCCGTGCTTGTGACCGGCGGCGCGGGCTATATCGGCAGCCATGCGGTGCTTGCCTTGCGCGATGCGGGCTGGCCGGTGGCGGTGATTGACAATCTGACCACCGGTTTCCGCTTCGCGATCCCCGATGGTGTCCCGCTGTATGAAGGCGATATCGAGGATGCGGGCCTGCTGGCGCGGATCTTCGCCGAGCAGGGCACGCGTGCGATCATGCATTTCGCCGGGTCGGTCGTAGTGCCCGAAAGCGTCGCTGACCCGCTCAAATACTATCACAACAACACCGCCAAGAGCCGTGCGTTGATCGCAGCGGCGGTGCAGGCGGGCGTGCCGCACGTCATCTTCTCCTCGACCGCGGCGACCTATGGCATCCCCGATGTCGCGGCGGTTTCGGAGGATACGCCGCAGCGCCCGATCAATCCCTATGGCTGGTCGAAGCTGATGACCGAGCAGATGCTCGCCGATGTCGCGGCCGCGCACCCGCTGAACTATGGCGTGCTGCGCTATTTCAACGTGGCAGGGGCCGACCCGGAGGCGCGCAGCGGGCAATCGACCGCAGGCGCAACGCACCTCATCAAGGTCGCCATCGAAGCCGCGCTGGGCAAGCGCGAATCGGTGAGCGTGTTCGGCACCGATTACGCGACGCCCGACGGCACCGGGGTGCGCGACTACATTCATGTCACCGATCTTGCCGCCGCGCATGTGCTGACGCTGGAAGCTTTGATAGCTGATCCGGCGCGCTCGCTCACAATGAACTGCGGTTATGGCCGGGGGTTCTCGGTCACCGAGGTGCTCGATGCGGTCGATCGGGTGACGAATCGCCAGCTCGACCGCCGGATCGAGGGGCGCCGTGCGGGCGATCCCGATTCGCTGATTTCCGATCCCGCGCGCCTCAAGGCAACCTTGGGCTGGGAGCCGAAGCACGCCGATCTCGACACGATCATCGCCCATGCGCTCGCGTGGGAGCGCAAATTGGGCACTTTGTACGAGGCCGCCTGACAGACTCGCATTGACGCGCGAGGGGCTTGCCGCTAACGGCACACCTCGATTTCGCGCGCGTCGGCCCGATCCGGCGCGCTTTCTATTTGAAAGCGTCAGACCCATGAAGATCGTCAACAGCCTCAAGTCGCTGAAGGGCCGTCACCGCGATAACCGCGTGATCCGTCGTCGCGGCCGCACCTACGTGATCAACAAGACCGACCGTCGCTTCAAGGCCCGCCAGGGCTGATTGATGCGTGGTGCGGCTGCCGGAACGGTGGCCGGGGTATCCAGCGGCCCGCCTCCTCACCGGAGCGCGGGCCGCCGCCGTTTGGGGCCAGGGAATTCGAGGGCTGTGATGCGCAAAGCGGTGGTGTTCGATATCGGGCGGGTGCTGTTCCACTGGCAGCTTGGCGCGCTGTTCGAAAAGCTGATCACCGACCGCGCGGAGCTTGACTGGTTCCTTAGCCATGTCGTTACCGAGGAATGGCATTTCGAGCATGACCGCGGACGCGCGCTGGCCGAGATGGTGCCCGAGCGGATCGCGCTGTTCCCGCAATACGAGCCACACATCCGTGCCTATGCGCTGCGCTTCAACGAGTCAGTGCCGGGCCCGGTCGAGGGGGTGCATGCACTGGTTGAGCGGCTCGCGGCGGCGGGTGTGCCGCTGTATTGCCTGACCAATTTCGGCGATGAACTGTGGGAGGGGTTCCGGCCCACCCAGCCGATTTTCGATTGTTTCACGGACATCATCGTCTCGGGCGTCGAGAAGGTCGCCAAGCCTGATCCGCGCATCTACCAGATCGTCGAGGAACGCAGCGGGCGTGAGGGCGCGGACCTGTTCTTCACCGACGATAATCCCGCCAACATCGCCGCCGCAAGAACGCGGTCATGGGATGCGCACCTGTTTACCGACGCGGCGAGCCTTGAGGCGCAGCTGTCGGCAGCAGGGATATTGTAGAAAGTCCGCCGCAAGAACCGCGCTAGAATTGAAAAAACCCCCGGCCGCGCGCTGTGGGGCAGCGGGCGCCGGGGGCTCTTGGAGCTCTGTCCGGTTGGAGAGGGGGAGGCCGGACAGAGAGGGACTTCGTGTCAACTGGCGATCAGCCGTTGCACTTCGCCAGTTCTTCGGCGGCCAGGTCCTGCCCATCGACCTTGAAGGTCGCGATTTCGCCGAACTTGCGGTTGAGGCCACGGCACACGCGCAGCGGGCGGGCGGTGGTCTTGTTGGCGACGCAGGTCGCGTCCTTGCAGGCCCAGGCCACACCATCGGCCACCGCGCGCGCTTCGCTCGCCGGGGCGGCGAGGGTGGCGCTGTAATAGGGGGCGCCAGCCGCGCTCAGGGGTGCGCCGCTGGTCGCAACGCCGAAGGAGAGGCCGGTGTAGACCAGCGCCGAAACGAGGATCGCGAACTTGCCGGAACGGGGGAGGGAGAAGCTGTTGGTCATCGGGGTATCCTTTGTCTTTTCTTGTTGTCGGGGCACCAGGCCCCTTGGTCTCTGTTACCGGTTTTTGCAACGCAACATTTCGATTCGAAACCAGTTGCTATTCGCTACCTAACCAACTAGGTTGTGAGTTGCAACTGAAAACTGAAATTTTTTTGTGAGCCGCGCAAAATCGGTTACACATCGCCGCGAAAGCGGAAGGGACACGGAATATGGGTGAGCTGAGAGAACCGCTGCGCGAATTGATCGAATGCGGCTTGCCGCAGGCGCTGGAAGTGATGGGTGAACGCTGGTCGTTCATGATCCTGCGCGCGAGTTTCAACGGTCTCAAACACTTCGAGGAATTCCTGAGCGAGCTTGGCATTGCCCGCAACATCCTGTCCAACCGCCTTGCCAAGCTGGTAGAGCACGGCATTCTCAAGCGTGAACCCTGCGCCGATGACCGCCGCAAGATCGAATATCGTCTGACCGAAAAGGGCCTCGATCTGCTCCCCGCGATGCTGGCCTTGCGCCAGTGGGGACAGAAATATGGCAGCGAGCGGGTGGTCGAAGACCCGGTGCTGGTCGACGAGCGTGACCGTCTGCCCATCGGCCCGGTCTCGATCCTCGCGCATGACGGGCGCATTCTCGGCCCGCAGGATCTGTGGCTGGTGCGTCCCGAAAACCTCGGCAGGCGGGCCGATGGCACACTCGCTCATCCCGGCGCGGACTTGGTCAAGGGCGACGTGGTCGACCTTGCTGCGGCAAAAGCGGCCATCCGATAATCCGTCGATAGCGCCAGCGCCGCGGGTGCCCTTGCCCGGCGGCATGGAATAGGGCAGCGTCCATGATCGTGGTCGCGCCTTCCGAATGTCATGAGATCCTGCATCGCACCTTCGGCTACCCGGCGTTTCGGGGACAGCAGGAGGCCGTGATTTCCCGCGTCATGGCGGGCGCGCACACGCTGGCGCTGATGCCGACGGGGGCGGGCAAGAGCCTGTGTTATCAGGTGCCTGCGCTGGCCCGCCGGGGCACCGCGATTGTCATCTCGCCGCTGATCGCGCTGATGCATGATCAGATCCGCTCTGCGCGCGCGGCCGGGATCAGCGCAGCCTCGATGACCTCGGCCGACAGCGACAATGCCGCCACGGCCGAAGCCTTCCGCACGGGTCAGCTCGATCTGCTCTACGTCGCCCCCGAACGCGCTTCCACGCCGGGGTTCCAGAGCCTGCTCGAACAGGCGCGGATCGCGCTCTTTGCCATCGACGAGGCGCACTGCGTGTCCGAATGGGGCCATGATTTCCGCCCGGATTACCGCGCGCTCAGGCCAGTGCTCGATCGCTTCCCCGATGTCCCCCGCCTTGCCCTGACGGCCACAGCCGACCAGGCGACCCGCACCGATATCCTGCGCCAGCTCGGCATTCCCGACGAGGGCCTGATCGTCGCCGGCTTTGACCGGCCCAACATCCGCTACGCCATCACCCCGCGCGAGCATGGCCCGCGCCAGATCACCGAATTGCTCCAGCGGATGGAGGGGGCGGGCATCGTCTATGCGCCCAGTCGCAAGGCGACCGAGGAGTTGGCAGCACAGATCGCCCGTTCGGGCCGCGAGGCAGCATTCTATCACGCAGGCCTTGATCCCGAGCGCCGTGCGGCGGTGCAGGCAGCCTTTGTCGGCTCGGAAGGCATGGTGATGGTCGCCACGATCGCGTTTGGCATGGGGATCGACAAGCCCGACGTCCGCTTTGTCATCCATGCCGGTCTGCCCAAGTCGATCGAGGCCTATTATCAGGAAACCGGTCGTGCCGGGCGTGACGGCGATCCGGCCGAGGCGCATCTGTTCTGGGGCGTGAGCGACTTTGCCCGCGCACGGCAATGGCTGGGCGAAGTCGAGCCGGAGCGACTCGCGGGCGAGCAGGCGCGGCTCAACAGCCTCGCCGCCTTGGTCGAGTCGCCGACCTGCCGCCGCGCGATCCTGCTACGGCATTTCGGTGAGCATCCCCCTGCGCAATGCGGCAACTGCGACAATTGCGAGAACCCGCCGCAGGTGGTCGATGCCAGCGAGCTCGCCCGCAAGCTGCTCTCGGCGGTCTATCGCACCGGGCAGAGTTTCGGGATGGGCCATGTCGAGAAGGTGCTGACCGGACAGAGCGACGAGCGTGTTGCCGGCCGGGGCCACGATCGGCTTTCGGTGTTCGGCATTGTGGGGCGCGAGGAGGTGCCGCTGCTGCGCCCGCTGGCGCGCACCCTGATCGCGCGCGGCATTCTGGCAGCCACCGAACATGGCGGACTGATGCTGGGGCCAGAGGCGCGCGCGGTGCTCAAGGGCGAGGCTGGTGTGACGATTGCCGAACCTCCGCCCAAGCGCGAACGCCGCAGCCGCCGCGCGCGGGGCGAGGGGGCGGCCCCCAATCCCGTCGGCAGCCCGCTGTTCGAGGCGCTGCGCACCCGCCGCAAGGAGCTCGCCGCCGAACATGGTGTCCCGGCCTATGTGATCTTCCATGATTCGGTGCTGCGCGACATGGCGCTCCAGCGTCCCGAGACGCTTGCCGAACTGGCCACGATCGCAGGCGTGGGGGCGAAGAAGCGCGAAACCTGGGGGCCGGATTTCCTTGCGGTGATCAAGGATCA
>RDXA01000247.1 GCA_004292705.1 Sphingomonadales bacterium
CGATATCGTCCCCGAACTCGCGGCGATTCCGGCGGAAGAGGGCACCTTGTTGCAACGCCAGCAGGCCTTCGGCTACACGCAGGAGGATATCTCCCGCTTTCTTGAGCCGATGGCGGTGGATGCCGACGATCCGATCGGATCGATGGGCACCGACACGCCGATTGCGGTGCTGTCCGACCGTGCGCGGCTGCTCTATGATTACTTCAAGCAGAACTTCGCGCAGGTCACCAACCCGCCGATCGATCCGATCCGTGAGGAACTGGTGATGAGCCTCACCAGCATGATCGGCCCGCGCCCCAATCTGCTCGGCCGGGATGCGGGCACGCACAAGCGGCTGGAGGTCGATCAGCCGATCCTCACCAACGAGGACTTGGCCAAGATCCGCTCGGTCGAAGAGGCGCTCGACGGCGCGTTCCGCTGCGCCACCATCGACATCACATGGGATGCGAACACCGGGGCTGAAGGCCTTGAAATGGCGCTGAAGGAAATGTGCTGGGCGGCGACCGAGGCGGTGTTGCAGGATCACACCATCCTTGTCCTCAGCGACCGCGCGCAAAGTGAAGCGCGGGTGCCGATGCCAGCGCTGCTGGCGACGGCGGCAGTGCATCATCACCTCGTGCGGCAGGGCCTCAGGATGCAGACCGGCCTCGTCGTCGAAACCGGCGAAGCGCGCGAGGTGCATCACTTCTGCGTGCTGGCGGGCTATGGCGCGGAGGCGATCAATCCCTATCTCGCGTTCGAGACGCTGGAGGCGCTGAGGGTGAAGCGCCATGCCGATCTGCCCGCCGCCAAGGTGCAGCAGAACTTCATCAAGGCGATCGGCAAGGGCATCCGCAAGGTCATGTCCAAGATGGGCATTTCGACTTACCAGTCGTACTGCGGCGCGCAGATTTTCGACGCAGTCGGCCTGTCCTCGGCCTTCGTCGAGAAGTACTTCACCGGCACCGCGACCACCATCGAAGGCATCGGCCTTGCCGAGGTCGCCGAGGAAGCGCTGCGCCGCCACGGGCAGGCTTATGGCGACAACCCGCTCTATGACGGGATGCTGGATGTGGGCGGAATCTACCAGTACCGCCTGCGCGGTGAGGAGCATGCGTGGACGCCGCAGAACGTCGCGCAATTGCAGCACGCGGTGCGCGGCAATGACCCGAAGAACTACGCCGAATTTGCCGCGAGCATCAACGAGCAGTCCGAACGCCTGCTGACGATCCGCGGGCTGCTCGAGTTCAAGAAGGCCGCCACGCCGATCCCGCTCGAGGAAGTGGAACCGGCGGCTGAAATCGTGAAGCGCTTCTCGACCGGGGCGATGAGCCTTGGCTCGATCAGCCACGAAGCGCACTCGACCATGGCCATCGCGATGAACCGCATCGGCGGGCGCTCGAACACGGGCGAGGGCGGGGAGGAGCCGTTCCGCTTCAAGCCGCTCGCCAACGGGGATTCGATGCGCAGCCGCATCAAGCAGGTTGCCTCAGGCCGTTTCGGCGTCACCACCGAATATCTGGTCAATTCCGACGATATCCAGATCAAGATGGCGCAGGGCGCCAAGCCCGGCGAGGGCGGGCAGTTGCCCGGTCACAAGGTCGACAAGCGCATCGGCGCGGTGCGGCACTCGACCCCGGGTGTAGGCCTGATCTCGCCGCCGCCGCACCACGACATCTATTCGATCGAGGACCTGGCGGAGCTGATCTACGACCTGAAGGAGATCAACCCGCAGGCCTTGGTCAGCGTGAAGCTGGTCAGCCACGCCGGCATCGGCACGATTGCCGCTGGCGTGGTGAAGGCCTACGCGGACCTGATCACCGTGTCCGGCTACGACGGCGGCACCGGTGCCTCGCC
>RDXA01000421.1 GCA_004292705.1 Sphingomonadales bacterium
GCAGGTCGGCGTCACGCAGGGCGCGGTCGTGCCTTACGTCCACAACGCGGCTGCTGACGGCCTCGGCAAGATCGGCGTGCTGGTCGCGCTGGAATCGGATGCCGATGCCGACACCCTCAACGCGCTCGGCAAGGACATCGCCCAGCACGCCGCCGCGATGTTCCCGCAGGCGCTCGACGCTGACGGCCTCGACGCCGAAGTGATCGAGCGCGAGCGCAAGATCGCCGCCGAAAAGGCTGCCGAAAGCGGCAAGCCCGCTGACGTGCAGGCCAAGATGGTCGAAGGCGCGGTGAAGAAGTTCGCCAAGGAAAACGCGCTGCTCAGCCAGATTTTCGTCAAGGATGGCAAGGCGACGGTCGAAGAATACATCGCCAAGGCCGCCAAGGACGCGGGTAAGTCGATCAAGCTGGTCGACTACGTGCGCTTCCAGCTCGGCGAAGGCATCGAGAAGGAAGAAGTCGATTTCGCCGCCGAAGTGGCCGCGACCCTCAAGGGCTGACCCTTCATTCAATCACATCGAAAGCGGCCGTCGCAGCTCCCATGCTGTGGCGGCCGTTTTCTTGAGCGCGCTTACCCTTTGCGAATTGCCGCTTTGCCCGTTAAGTGCGCCCCACCCAGATTCCTGCCGGAGCTTAGCCGACCCATGTCCTTGCCCACGATCAAGCGCGTTCTCCTGAAACTTTCGGGCGAAGTGCTGATGGGCAATCAGCAGTTCGGGATTGACCCGGAATTCGTCGCAGAACTCGCCAAGGAAGTGAAAGCTGCGAAGGAAACCGGGCTCGAAATCTGCCTCGTGATCGGCGGCGGCAATATCTTCCGCGGGATGGCGGGGGCGGCCAAGGGGATGGACCGGGCGCAGGCCGATTACATGGGTATGCTGGCGACCGTGATGAACGCGCTCGCCATGCAGAATGCGCTGGAACAGCTCGGTGTGCAGACCCGCGTGCAGTCCGCGATCGAGATGGACAAGGTGTGCGAGCCGGTGATCCGCCGCCGCGCTGAACGACACCTTGAAAAAGGCCGGGTGGCGATCTTTGCCGCAGGCGTCGGCGCGCCCTATTTCACCACCGACAGCGGTGCGGCGTTGCGCGCGGCAGAAATGAAGTGCGACGCTTTGCTCAAGGGCACCAGCGTGGATGGGGTCTATGACAGCGATCCCAAGCATAACCCGGATGCCGTGCGCTTCGATACCGTGACTTACGACCGCGTGCTTGCCGACAATCTCAAGGTGATGGACGCCTCCGCTGTGGCGCTGTGCCGCGATAACAAGATACCGATTGTGGTCTTTTCGATCCGGGAAAAGGGCAACCTTGCCCGCGTGCTGGCGGGCGAGGGCGTACAGACCATTGTCCAAGACCTGTGACGATCAAGACAACTGAAAACCGAAGGAACCCCAGCCATGCCGCAATATGACAAGGCCGATGTCGAGCGCCGGATGAAAGGCGCGGTGGAATCCTTGAAGAGCGATCTTCAGGGCCTGCGCACCGGCCGTGCCAACGCCAGCCTGCTCGATCCGGTGGTGGTCGAGGTCTATGGCTCGATGATGCCGCTGTCGCAGGTCGCGACCGTATCCGCGCCCGAGCCGCGGATGCTGAGTGTGCAGGTGTGGGACCGATCGAACATGACGGCGGTGGAGAAGGGCATTGCTCACGCCAACCTCGGTTTGAACCCGATCATCGACGGCCAGACCCTGCGCCTGCCAATCCCCGACCTCACGCAGGAGCGGCGCAAGGAGCTCGCCAAGCTCGCCGACCAGTATGGCGAGAAGGGCAAGATCGCGATCCGCAACGTGCGCCGCGACGCGATGGAAAGTCTCAAGACCGACGAGAAGAAAAAGGATATCTCCGAGGACGACCGCAAGCGCGCGGAGGACGAAGTCCAGAAGCTGACCGATGCCCACGTCAAGGACGCCGACGATGCGGTCGCCAAGAAGAAGCAGGAAATCCTGACGCAATAAGCGCAGGCTTCGGATTGTGGGAACAGGCTTGGATCAATCGCGCGCCAGACATGTCGCCATCATCATGGATGGCAATGGCCGTTGGGCCAAGAAGCGGGCCCTCCCGCGCGCGGTCGGCCATCAGCGCGGCGTAGAGGCGGTGCGGCGGCTGGTGCGTGCGCTTGAGCCAACCGGGCTGGAATGCCTGACGCTCTATGCCTTCTCCTCGGAAAACTGGAAGCGACCGGACGAGGAAGTCGATGACCTGATGAACCTGATGCGACGATTCATCAGATCAGACCTGCCCGAATTCGTCGCCAATAAGGTCAAGCTCAAGATCATCGGTGACTGGCAGTCACTCGCGCCCGATATCGTGGCCATGCTGGAGGACGCGCTGGCGCAGACCGCAAACGGCAACCAGACGCTGGCTGTGGCGCTCAATTATGGCGCCCAGCACGAAATCGCGCGCGCGGCGGCCAAGGCGGCGGCCAGTGGCGCGGTCAGTATCGAGACCATCGCCGCACATCTCGATACCGCCGATTTGCCGCCACTCGATCTCTTGATCCGGACCAGCGGCGAGATCCGCCTGTCGAATTTCCTGTTGTGGCAGGCCGCCTATGCCGAGATGATTTTCGTCGATACGCTGTGGCCCGATTTCGAGCCTGCCCATCTGATGCAGGCGCTTGATGATTTTGCGCGGAGGGAGCGACGCTATGGCGGACGGTAATACGCGGGTGCGCGATCCACGCGCTGGCGTGTCCGATCTGCCGGTGCGGTTCGCCTCGGCGATCGTCATGCTGGTGCTCGCCGGCGGGGCGCTGTGGCTGGGCGGCTGGTTCTGGACGGTGTTCGTCGCGCTGCTGGCGCTGGGGACGCTGTGGGAATGGAACAAGCTGGTTGGCCGCTTCGGCCTGACAGTGCTGACCGAGACAGTATGGTTCTTCGTCGGCGTCATCTACATCGGCGGCGCGGCGTTGGCGATGATGTCGGTAAGGAACGGACGGCAGATCCTGCCCGATCCGGAACTGGCTGGCTATGCGCCGTTGGGCGTGCTGGCGGGTTTCATCTTGCCGATCATCGCAGTCGATGTCGGCGCCTATTTCGCTGGGAGAGCGATCGGCGGACCCAAAATCGCGCCGAAGATCAGTCCGGCCAAAACCTGGGCGGGGCTGGGCGGCGGGGCGAGCCTTTCGGCGCTTGTTTGCGTGGCGGTCGAGTTGCTGGATATCGGCCCTGCTGCGCTCGTGCCCGGTTACACCGTCGCCAGTCTCGGCATGGCGCTGCTGGCCGGGGCACTGATCGCAGTGATCGCGCAAGCGGGCGATTTTTTCGAAAGCTGGATGAAGCGGCGCGCGGGGGTGAAGGACTCGGGCAGCCTCATTCCGGGGCATGGCGGGCTGTTCGACCGGCTTGATGGCTTCATCGCAGTGTTCTTCGTGCTGTTTGTGATTGCCACACTGCCTGCTTTGCTGGGATGATGCGTTGATGATGCGAACGCTCACTTTGCTCGGCGCAACCGGTTCGATCGGTGCATCGACGCTGGATCTGGTGCGGCGCAACCGTGCGGATTGGCAGATCGAGGCACTGACTGCGCAATGCAGTGCTGCCGAGCTTGCTGCGCTTGCTATCGAGTTTGGTGCCAAGTTGGCGGTCGTGGGCGACGAGACCTGCCTGCCCGAGCTGCGCGCGGCACTGGGCGGCAGCGGGATCGAGGCTGCGGGCGGGCGGCAGGCGCTGATCGAGGCGGCGGCCCGGCCGGTGGACATGACGGTCGCGGCGATCGTCGGTTGTGCCGGGCTCGCCCCAGTCATGGCGGCAGTGGAGCGCGGCGGCACTATCGCGCTCGCCAACAAGGAAGCGCTGGTTTCGGCAGGCGAGGTACTGATGCAGGCGGTGGCTCGCCATGGCGCGACGCTGCTGCCCACCGATTCCGAACACAATGCGATCTTCCAGTGTCTGTCCGCGGGCCGGATCGAGGATGTGGCGAAGATCACCCTCACTGCCAGCGGTGGCCCTTTGCGCACCTGGAGCGCCGAGCGGCTGCATGCTGCGACCCCGGCTGAGGCGGTTGCCCATCCCAACTGGTCGATGGGTGCGAAGATCAGCGTCGATAGCGCGACGATGATGAACAAGGGGCTCGAATATATCGAAGCCTACCACCTGTTCCCGGTCGGGCTCGACAAGCTGGGGATCGTCATTCACCCGCAAAGCGTGATCCACTCGATGGTCGAATTTCGCGACCGGTCGACCCTGGCGCAGCTTGGTCCTTCGGATATGCGCGTGCCGATTGCGTCGTGTCTCGCCTGGCCACACCGCATGGAAACACCGCTCAGCCCGCTCGATCTTGCTGCCATTGGCGAACTCACTTTCTTCCCGCCGGATGAGAACCGCTTTCCTGCTACCCGGCTGGCCCGCGAGGCAATCCGCGCCGGAGGCTCGGCCCCCGCGATCTTGAACGCTGCCAACGAAGTCGCGGTCGAAGCCTTCCTCACTGGTCAGATCAGGTTCACCCGGATTGCGGCATTGGTCGAGGAGACACTCGCACGCAGCAATGACGCGCCGCGCCCGGCCAGCCTTGAGGAAGTGCTGGTTGTCGATCAATCCGCGAGGCTGCAGGCCCTGAGCCTGCTGGAGACCAAAGCCCTTGTTTGAAGCACCTCCCTTCTGGATGTATGTCGCCGGCTTCCTGCTGCTGCTCGGGCCGCTCGTGACCGTGCATGAGCTCGGCCACCTGTTGGTTGGACGATTGTTCGGGGTGAGGGCCGAGGCATTTTCTGTCGGCTTCGGCAAGGAGCTCGCGGGATTTACCGATCGGCAGGGCACGCGCTGGAAGCTCTCGGCGCTGCCACTCGGCGGATATGTGCAGTTCAGGGGTGACATGAACCCTGCCAGCATCCCCGATCCCGACGCCCCGGTCGAGGAGGGCACCTTTCAGGCGGCAGCCCTGTGGAAACGCGCGTTGATCGTAGCGGCGGGGCCAGTGACCAACATCATCGTCGCGCTGGTGATCTTTTTTGCCTTCAACCTTGCTTTCGGCAAACCGCTGCCGGTCGCGCCCGAGGAGGTCGGCACGGTGGCCGCCTTCACCGAGAATTCGCGTGCAAAGCAGGCAGGCTTTGCGGTGGGCGACCGGATCGTCGCAATCGACGGCGTGGCCATGACCAATTGGCGCGAGATCCAGCAGACCATCATGCTCCAGCCTAACCACCGCTTCATCATCACAGTGATGCGCGACGGAGCACGGCGCGATCTGCCGGTTACGACAGCGTCCGAACAGCTCACCGACAATTTCGGCAACAGCCAGACCGTCGGGCTGATCGGGATCAAAACGCTGGAAACCGCGGAGCGCTTTGCCCCGCTATCCATTGGCGAGGCTGCGGTCATGGCCGCGCAGCAATGCCTCGATACGGGCCGCATGATGATCACCGGTATCGCCCAGATCATCCGCGGCGACCGCGCGTTCAGTGAGATGGGAGGTCCGCTCAAGATCGCCAAGTTCTCCGGCGAGCAAATGAGCCTCGGTCCGCTCAACTTCATCAGCCTCGCGGCGCTCATCTCGCTTAATTTGGCATTCATCAATTTCTTGCCAATCCCTGCGCTGGATGGCGGGCACCTGATGTTCTATCTGGCCGAGGCGATCCGCCGCAAGCCGGTGGGGCCGCGGGCGACCGAGTGGGCCTATCGCACCGGGATCGCTCTGGTTCTGATGTTGATGGTGGTGGTAACGGTGAACGACATCGTCACGCTGCCGTTCTTCGGAAGTTGACCGGCACGGTGGAAACGGGCGGTGGCGCGACACGCTCACGGCTTGATTGCGGTTGGCACATCGGGCAGAGGCGTCCATGGGGACGCAGGGTGCGCGAGGCGGGCGCGCAGTGGTATCTGGCAGGATCGCGCATCATGGGCCGCATGGCGTGTGGTGCACAGGGTTGAGAACGGGATTTTAGCTGCATGAACCGAATGAGCGAGACGGGCGCAGTGCCGGTCATTTGCAATCCTGCTCCCCCGCGCCCGGCCATTCGGCTGGGCACGCTCTTGTGCTGCGGTTCGATCCTTGCCGGTCTGCCCTCGGTGGCGCAGGCGCAGGAGGCGCCCGCAGCTCCTGTTGCGCAGCCAGCACCTGCCGCCGCGCCGCGTGGCGATGTGATCCGCACCATCACTGTGGTCGGGGCAGAGCGTCTCGAGCCGACCACTATCCTCAGCTACATTCGCCTGCGGGTCGGGCAGGAATACACGGCGGCTGCCGCGGACGAAGCGATCAAGGATCTCGGTGCGACCGAACTGTTCGCCAATTCCAGCATCCGCAATGATGGCGGCAACGTTGTTATCACGGTGACTGAGAACCCGGTGATCAACCGGATCGTGCTTGAGGGCAATAAGCGCCTCAAGAACGACAAGATCGTGCCCGAGATCAAGCTTGCTCCGCGCCAGATCTTCACCCGCTCCAAGGTGCGTGCGGACGTTGCGCGGATCATCGAACTTTACAAGCGGCAGGGGCGCTTCGCCGCCAAGGTCGAGCCGAAGCTGGTGCAGCTGCCCCAGAACCGCGTCGATATCGTTTTCGAGATCAGCGAAGGTCCGAAGTCCAAGGTCCGCCAGATCAACATTCTCGGCAACGAGAAGTTCTCCGATGGCGATCTTCGCGGGGAGATGGTGACCAAGCAGGCCCGGCTCACCAGCTTTTTCAGTTCCAACACCAGCTATGACCCTGATCGTCTCGCTTTTGACCAGCAAAAGCTTCGGCAGTTCTATCTCACCGAAGGTTACGCCGATTTCCGCGTCGTTTCGGCCGTCGCTGAGCTGACCCCCGATCAGCGCGACTTCATCATCACCTATGTGGTCGAGGAAGGCGAGCGCTACACCTTTGGCGATGTCAAGGTCGACAGCCAGCTCAGGGATTTCGACAGTGATGTCATGAGCACCCAACTGCCGATGCAGGCGGGCGATTTCTACAATGCCAAGTCGGTTGAAGACACAGTCGAGCAGTTGACCGAGTTGGCAGGCCGCTTCGGATATGCCTTTGCCGATGTCCAGCCGCGCTTCAACCGCGATCCTGAAAATCGCAAGATGAACGTTACTTTCGTGTTGCGCGAGGCACCGCGTGTCTATGTCGAGCGGGTTGATATCAACGGTAATACGCTGACGCAGGACAAGGTCGTTCGCCGCGAGTTCCGTCTCGCGGAGGGTGACGCCTTCAACTCGCTCGGCGTGCAGCGCACCACCGCGCGCATCAATTCGCTGGGCTATTTCCAGGAAAACTTCGAGGTCACCCAGACCGAAGGCAGCGCGCCCGACCGGATCATTCTGGAAGCCAATGTCGAAGAACGCCCGACTGGCGAACTGCAGTTCTCGGCTGGCTTCTCCTCGATCGAGCAATTCATTCTGGCCGGTTCGATCCGGCAGCGCAATTTCCGTGGACGCGGGCAGACCATCGGGCTGTCGCTCAACTATTCGCAGTTCTCGCGCTCGGCGCAGGTCAGCTTCTCCGACCCCTATATCTTCGATCGCAACATATCGGGCGGGATCGACATCTACCGGCGCGATTTCAATAGCTTCAATTTTACCGGCAACGACCGGAACACGACCTTTCAGCAGGCGACCAC
The DNA here is from genome assembly GCA_004292705.1 of Sphingomonadales bacterium. Lineage (GTDB taxonomy): Bacteria > Pseudomonadota > Alphaproteobacteria > Sphingomonadales > Sphingomonadaceae > Erythrobacter. Next base: position 7,540 of record RDXA01000421.1, read on the forward strand.
TGGCTTCTCGATGCGCGCAGGCGTGCCGCTCACTGAATATATGTCCTTGGTCGGCAGCTACACGTTGAACTACGACGACGTTTCGCTCGACGAGAACCTGTTCTTTTCGGATATCGACGGGAATGGCGTTCGCGAATGCGATCCGCTGCTGGCCGGGCGTTTCCTGTGCGATGCAATCGGCGAGCGGTTGAGTTCGATCATTGGTCTCAGCCTGAACTACAATTCGCTCAATTCCCGCGTCCGGCCTTCGCGGGGCAAGACCATTTCGCTGAGCGGAGAGTTTGCGGGGCTGGGCGGTGATGTACGTTACATCCGCTTCCGCGGTCGTGCGCAGCAGTTCTGGAATGTTGGCAATTCGGGCTTCATCTTCTCGGTGCTGGCCGAGGGTGGAACGATCATTCCGCTGCGGGAGCGTACCGGGCCCGGGGTTGATGATGTGCTGCTGACCGACCGCTTCTTCCTCGGTGAGCCGCAAATTCGCGGCTTCGCAATCCGCGGGGTCGGCCCGCGGATCCTGACCCAGACATCGCAGCTCGATCAGTTGGGCCAACCTGTGCTCGATGCCAACGGCAACATCACGTATTTCACCGATCGCAACCAGGTGCGTGATGACGCTATTGGTGGGCGCAACTACTATCTCGGTCGCGCCGAGCTTGAGATTCCGCTGGGAACCGGTGCCCGCGAACTTGGCCTGAGGCCCTCGATCTGGGCCGACGTCGGTGCGCTGTGGGGTGTCGAGACGCCGGTCCTTACGGTCAATCCCGGCGGCACTCCGATCAGGAACGAAAATGGTCAGCCGCTTTTCCAGGTTCCGGGCTCCACTACGACCACCACGGACGCGACCCAGCCCGATGGTTCGCCCAATATCCGCCTGATCCAGCCCAACACCAACATCCGCGAACTGTTTCTCGGCAATTCGGCGAGCCCACGCGTTACGGCCGGGGTCGGGGTCAACTGGAATTCGCCCTTCGGACCTTTCCGCATCGACTTCGCCCAGACCATCCGCAAGGTGGAAGGCGACGACGAGCGGCGCTTCACCTTTAACGTAGGAACCCAATTCTGATGACACGCTTTACCAAGTCTCTCGCTTTCGCTGGCCTGATTGCTGCCGCCATGGCTCCGCTGCCCGCCCAGGCGCAGGTCGAAGGCCGCATTGCCACGGTTGACATTTCGCGCACGATCATCGGCACCACCGCGTTCCAGACTGCCTACGAACAGGTCAGCACCACCTATTCGCAGCAGAACGAGCTGCGCCGTACCAAGGCACAGGAACGCCAGGCGCTGCTCCAGAAGTTTGACAAGAACGCCGACAAGCAGGTCGATGACAGCGAGCAGCAGGCGATGCAGTCTTCGCCCGATTTCCCCAAGCTTCAGACGCTTGAGCAGGAGATCCAGGCGCTCGGCAACCAAATCGATGGTGCGCGCGTGTTCGCGATCGAACAGATCATCATGCAATATCCTGCCGCGCTGCAAGAAGTGACAACCAAGCAGCAGATCAAGATCGTGATCGATCCCGCTTCGCTGCTGTT
>RDXA01000422.1 GCA_004292705.1 Sphingomonadales bacterium
CTCGACCTCGTCTGGCTCGCCGCGCTGGCGGGCGGTGTTATTGCCCTTCTTATCATCCTTGTCGCAAAGCGCGAGATCGGCAGCGCCGGCGTCGCAGCCGTGCTGTGCGCCGGTTTCAGCGCCTTTACCGCCGTCCAGATCGCGCAGGAGGGTGTGACCGGGTTTTACGTCAATCACGCGCAGAACCTGACCGGTTTGCAGGTGTGGTGGGATCTGATCATGTGCGCGTTGATCGCGCTGTTCTTCGTCGCGCCGCGGGCTCGCGCGCAAGGCATGAACGTGACGCTGTGGGGCCTGTTCGTGGGCACCACGGCCAGCATCGGGCTGCTGGCCATGTGCGCGCGGTTGTTCTGGCTGGAACGGCAGGCAGCGGCCCGCGCGGCATAATCCACCCTTGCCCTTGGCCGAGGCCGTGCCTAATCGCGCGCCATGGCCGAGGCGCAAGCGTCCCTCTCACCCGCGCTCCACTCGCCGCCGCGTCCGCGCGATCCGCTGGCGTGGTGTCTGGTGCTCGCCGGACTGTTTGCCTTGCTGGCGGGCTGGCGGCTGGCGATCCCTTCGAAGCCCTATTTCGACGAGGTGCATTACCTTCCTGCCGCGCGCGAGATTCTCGCACTCTTTGCCGAGGGACAGGGCGCCTATCTCAACCGCGAACACCCGCTGTTCGCCAAGCTCCTGATCGCGCTCGGCATGGGGCTGTTCGGTGACAATCCGCTGGGATGGCGCGTGATGCCGTGGCTGTGCGGGGTTCTGGCCTTTTTTGCGGCGGTGCGGGCGCTGTGGCACGCAAGCGGGGATCGCTTTGCCACGCTGGTGTTCGCGGTGCTGCTGGCCACCGGCTTCCACCTTTTCATCCACAGCCGCATCGCCATGCTCGACATCGTCATGGTGGCCTCCCTTGCCGTTGCCGCCTGGCAGTTCGCCGCCGCTTGCGCGCAGCCCGAACAGGGCCGCTGGCGGCTTGCGCTGACAGGTGTGGCGATCGGCTGCGCGCTGGGGGCGAAGTGGAACGCCATTCCGCTGGCGATGGTGCCGGGCATCACCTTCTTCATCGCCCGCGCATGTGCCGGACGCCGCCGCCTGTTCCTCAGCCGTCGCGGCGCGCCAGTTCCGGGGATCACGCTGGTCGAGGCTTTCCTGTGGCTCGGCATCGTGCCGCTGGGCGTCTATGCGGCGACCTTCGTCCCCGGTTACTGGCTCGCCGAGTATCTCCACCCCTCCCCCCTCGCCGAAAAGGGGCTGATCGGCTTCCACCGCGCGATCTTCGACCTTCAGAGCCAGCTGATGACCCCGCACCGCTACATGAGCACCTGGCCGCAATGGGTGCTGAACACGCGCGGGATCTGGTATCTCTACGAAGTCACCGATGGAGCGCAGCGGGGCGTGCTGCTGGTCGGCAATCCGCTGACGATGCTCGTTGGCCTGCCCGCCCTTGCATGGTGCCTTGCCGCAGGCCTGTGGCGGCGCGATGCTGCGCGGATGGCGGCGGCGCTGGGCTATATGGCGAGCCTCGGCCTGTGGCTGGTCGCGCCCAAGCCGGTGCAGTTCTATTATCACTATTTCGTGCCAAGCTTCTTCCTGCTCGCCGCGCTCGCGCTGACGTGCAGCGATCTGCGCCGCGTGCCTTTTGGCACGTGGATCGCCTGGGGCATTCCGGCAGCCTCGGTGGCGGTCTTCGCGGTGTTCTTCCCGATCCTTGCGGCCCTGCCGCTGCAAGGGCCGGACAGCTATCTCGGCTGGATGTGGGTTTCGGGCTGGATGTGAGGACCCGCCACTACTGATCCTGCGCTACGGCGCCACAGCCGCCGCAAGCGCGACCGCCCGCCCGCAGCGAACCGGTCGTCAGACCGCATGAGCGAGGATAGCGCGCGCCGGAGGGCGCCCGACAATCAGAAACGCCCCCACACGAACCGGCTCGACAGCGCATAGTTCCAGACCGATCCGACCACGATCCCCGCCAGCGCAGCCAGCGCCCAGTGGATGCCCCGCCCTTCCATGAAGGTAGCAATCGCCACATTGGCAAAGGCCCCGATGGCGCAGGTAGCGATGAAGCCCAGCCAGCCGCGCAGCAGTGCCAGCGTGCCCACCAGCCGCTTGTCACGATAGGTCAGCCAGTTATTGAGCCAGAAGTTGAAGCTCATCGCCACCAGCACTGCGGCGGTCTGCGCCAGCGCGAAGCGTTCGCCAAACACGAACAGCAGCAGGGTCAGCACGGCAAAATGCACCACCACGCCAAAGGCACCGACAGTGCCGAACAGGGCAAAACGGGTCGGGATCACCTTGCCGAGCGTCTTGTCATACAAGCCCGCGAGGAAATCGAACAGAATGGCGCGGTCCAGCTTGCTTTCTCCTTCACGCCTCGCGGCGAAATTGAGCGGGAATTCCTTGACCCGCATCGGCGCGTCAGCCGTCGCCAGCAGATCGAGCAGGATCTTGAAGCCGATGCCCGAAAGGCGCGGCACCAGCGCGCGCGCGGTGGCGGCGGGGAGCATGAAGTAACCGCTCATCGGATCGCTCAGCTCCACCCCTGTCAGCTTGCGGGCGAGTGCGTTGGCATAGGTCGAAAGCTTCTCGCGCTCGGGCGCGGCCCAATCGGCGGTGCTGGCGCCCTCGGCAAAACGGCTGGCGACGCAGATGTCCGCCTGGCCGCTTTTCAGCGCCGTGAGCATCCCCGGCAGCAGCGCGGGATCGTGCTGGTGGTCGGCGTCCATCACCGCCACGTAAGGCGCGGCCGTGGCGCAGAAGCCTTCGATCGCGGCGCTGGCGAGGCCGCGCCGCCCGATGCGCTGGATCACTCTGACGCGCGGATCGGTCAGCGCCAGCGCCCGCGCCTCGTCGGCCGTGCCATCGCGGCTGTCATCATCGACAATGATCACTTCCCACAAGGCCACAGCCCCGATCGCGCGGTCGATCCGTTCGACCAGCGGCGCGAGATTGCCGCGCTCGTTGAGCGTGGGCAGGATAATCGCAAGATCGAGCGTCATGGCCGCAGTCACCCCTGTCCCACACCCGGAACGGGCCGGAGATTGGACGATGCTGGCTGTGCCGGGAAGCGTTCCATGATTCATTGCCCCGTGATGCACGATAATTGTTTAGAAACCATAACCCGCGGGGCTGACGAAGGGGGATAGCAGGCGGCGCTACAGCCGCTCGCGCACCGCCTCGCCGATCGCCGCAGTGCCGTGACTGCCCCCGAGATCGCCGCCCAGCACGCCATCGCCCAGCGCCAGTGCCACCGCGTTCTCGATCCGGGCGGCCTCGGCTTCAAGCCCGAAGGAATGGCGCAGCATCATCGCCGCCGACAGGATCGTCGCCATCGGGTTGGCCTTGCCCTGCCCGGCAATATCGGGGGCGCTGCCGTGGATCGGCTCGAACAGGCCGAAGGTGCCGTAAGCGGTCTGCCGCTCGCCCAGCGAGGCGGAGGGCAGCAGGCCGATGGACCCCACCGCGGCGCTCGCCAGATCGCTGAGGATATCGCCGAACAGGTTGCCGGTCAGCACCACGCCGAAGCGGTCGGGGTGGCTGACAACCTGCATCGCGGCATTGTCGACATACATGTGGTCGAGCGCGACGCCGGGGTATTCGGCCGCCACCTCCACCACCACATCGCGCCACAGCTGGCTGGTTTCGAGGACATTGGCCTTGTCGACGCTGGTGAGCGGCAGGCCTGCCGCCGCAGCCGCGCGGAAAGCGACGTGGGCAATGCGGCGCACCTCCCCCTCGGCATAGGACATCGCGTCCCACCCTTCGCGCTCGCCCGTGTCGGTCACGCGCTGGCCTTTGGCACCGAAATAGACATCGCCCGTCAGCTCGCGCACGATCAGCAGGTCGAGCCCGGTGGCAATATCGGCGCGCAGGGGCGAAAGATGTTCCAGTCCGGCAAAGACCCGCGCGGGCCGCAAGTTGGCGAACAGGCCCAGATGCTTCCTGAGGCCCAGAATCGCCTGTTCCGGGCGCAGATGGCGTTCGAGTGCGTCGCAGGACGGATCGCCGACCGCGCCGAACAGCACCGCATCGGCCGCACGCGCCATCGCCAGCGTCTCCTCCGGCAGGGGATGACCGTGGCGCTTGTAGGCCACACCGCCCACGTCTCCCTGGAACAGGGTCAGCCCCGGCAAGGCGAGGGATTCGAGCACCGCGATCGCCTCGCCCGTGACTTCGGGGCCGATCCCGTCGCCGGGCAGGACAGCAATCTTCATGGCCGCAACGTCTCTCACCCCATGCGCGCCAACCGCTCGGTCAGCAGCTTCCGCGCGCCCATAACATCGCTTTTGTGCCCTGCAAGCAGGTAGTGCGAGAGCTGGCGTTCGAGTATCCCCAGCCTTGCACTTTGCGCAGGCCAACCGCTGGCAGGCGGCGGGGGCGTGCCGCCGCCATAGCCGAGCTCACTCAGCAGCAGGGTCTCGTAGGCGATCAGCCCGCTGACCCAGCCACGGGCGGACGGGGCAATGGCAATGGCTTCGAGCAGCGCTTCAAGCGCCGTGTGGAGCGCGGGGTAAGGCTGGCGTTCGGGCAGAGCCGCGACCGTGAGCGCGCAGACCCACTGGATCGCGGCGGCCGGCAGCGGCTCGGTCATCAATGCGGCGCGCGAATGTTCGAGCTCGATCCGCGCGAAGGGGAGCTGGCTGTTGTTGCGCGTGGTGAACTCGGCCGCGATCCGGTTGCCCGGCACCATCACCGCGCGCAACTGCCGCCCGCGCCCGCCTGCGACATAGGCCGCCACCAGCCCGGTATCGGCAGTCAGCACGCGCGCGATCACCCCGGTCTCGCCCTGCGGTCGTGTGGCAAGCAAAATGGCCGAGGCGCGCAAGGACACGGCGCGCGCGGCCGCGTTACTTGGTGGACTTCGCTTCCAGCGCGGCGAGGCGCGCCTCGAGCGCATCGGCCTGTTCGCGCGCCTTTTGCGCCATGGCCTTGACCGTCTCGAACTCCTCGCGGCTGACGAAGTCGATGCCGCCGAAGGCCTCACGCAGCCGTTCGCGCGCGCTCTCACGGGCTTCGCGGCTCATGCCTGCCATGGTCCCGGCGGCGCTGTTGGCAAGTTTGACAAGGTCGGCGATGATCGGGTTCTGGCTTTGCATGGCTGTTATTTGGCGATGCACCCCGCGCTTGTCCAGACTGGCGCGCCTACAATTCCACCCGCATCGCCGCGCCATCGGCCTCCGGCGACCCGCCGTCGGGATTGGCGGCGAGGAACTGGTAATTGAGCGCGCTCGCAAAGCACAGCCACGCGAGGTAGGGTGCCAGCAGCCACACCGCGACGGGTCGCACACGCCACACCAGCGCGAGGGCGATCAGCAAGCTCGCCACGCCGAAGCCCAGCACCATCAGCCCGGCAAACATATCCTGCATCCCGAAGAACACCGCCGTCCAGCTCTGTGTCACTGCGAAATGCAGCCCGAAGGCGATCAAGGCAGCGCCCCGCCCGGTTGCGCCCCACGCGCTCGCCACAAGCGCCATCGCCAGCCCGATGAGGACGAACAGCACCGTCCACACAATCCCGAAAACCACCGGCGGCGGATAGATCGCCGGCTTGACCAGTCCCGCAAACCACGCCGTGTTCGGACCGCCGAGCTGGCCTGCGGCAAAACCGATCAGCAGCACCAGCGGCACCATGAACAGCGCCCAGCGCAAGAAACTCGCACGCAGCTGCGCACGGGAGGCAAGGACGTTCATCAGCTCAAGAATCTCCGTCAGCGGAAGCGCGGCGATACCAGAGGCACGCGCCAGCGCCAACTTATGGCCTGTGCTTTGCTCCGCAATGAACCAGCCCCGCAAAGACATGCGGAGGCCGCGGGAAAAATTGTGGTGAAAATTGGGCAGAACGTCACGAAACGCTTTGGGGTCTTGGAAACAGTCTGCTAGAGGCTGCCACATTCCTGCCGTGATTCGATGCGCGTTGGCGGCAGGAGGCTCGAATAACGCGCTGTTGTTCATTCCCGGCCGTGCCGGACCCATAGGGGAAATGACCATGAAGAAGATCGCTCTCGTCGCCGTCGCCGGCCTCGCTCTCGCCACCGCCGCTTGCTCGAAGCCGGCTGAAGAAGCTTCGACCGAAGCCGACGCAATGGCTGTTGCCGAAGAGCCGATGGCTGTCGAAACCCCGGCCGCTGACGCCACCGCCGACGCCATGGCTGCCGAAACCCCGGCTGCTGAAGAAACCCCGGCTGCCGAGTAATCCTTCGGGATTGCCAGCCCCGGTCTAGTGCCGGGAGCCAGGTTCAAGAGACCGGTAGCAACTTTCGGGTTGCTGCCGGTCTTCTTGTTTGTGCCGCCGCTTCGGCAAGGCCTAGCGGAATGCCCCCAGCGCCACCGCCACCCCGAGCGCGGCGCCAAGCAGACCCAGAATCACGAAGCCCTTGTTCTTCACGACTGATGTTCCCTGCGGATGGTGCGCCGGGCGGCAATCAGGAATTCGACATTGCCCTGCGGCCCGGTGATCGGGCTTTCCACAATGCCCTGAATATCCCATCCCAGCCCGGCGAGCCAATCGCGCACTTCGTCGCACACCCGGCCATGCAGGGCAGCGTCGCGCACCACCCCGCCCTTGCCCACTTCCTCGCGCCCGACTTCGAACTGCGGCTTGATCAGTGCAACCAGCTGGCATGGCGTCGCCGCCAGCCGCAGCGGCACATCGAGCACCTTCGACAGGCTGATGAAGCTGGCATCGCACACCACCCAGTTGCAGGGCCGGTCGATGAGATCGGGCGTCAGAATCCGCGCGCTGGTCTGTTCGAGCACGGTGACACGCGGGTCTTCCCGCAGCTTCCACGCCAGCTGGTTGGTGCCGCTGTCGACCGCGAAGACGTGGGCCGCGCCTTGGCTCAGCAGCACATCGGTGAACCCTCCGGTCGAGGAGCCGATATCCATTGCCAGCGCACCCGCGGGATCGAGCCCGAAATGTTCAATGGCATGGGCGAGCTTGATCCCGCCGCGGCTGACCCAGGGATGGTCGCGCCCGCGCACATCAAGCGGCGCGTCCTCGGGCAGTTGGTGGCCGGGCTTGTCGATCTTGCTCTCGCCCGCAAACACCAGTCCCGCCATCACCAGTGCCTGCGCCCGGGCACGGCTCTCGGCCAGCCCACGCTCGACCAACAGCTGATCGACGCGGCGTTTAGCGGCCTTGGCGGGGCGTGATGGATGATCGGGCATGGACAAGCCACGGCCCTAGCGCGCAAAGTGGAGCGATGAAAGCTGCCCTCCTCATTGTCGCCGCATCGCTGATGCTCGCCGCCTGTGCCCCTGCACCCAACGTTCCGCCCGCGCCGGTAGCGGTTGCTCCCGCTCGCCCTGCGCCGATACGGGCTGCCCCGGTCCCGACGATAACCACCCCGACCCTTTCCGGAACCGAATGGATGGACGTGCCGGCAACAGTGGGTGAGTGGTCCTTCACGGCCTTCCCCTTCGGCTCGCAAGCAATTTTTCGCGGGCCTGCCGGGCTGGAGACAGGCTTTTCGCTCTCTTGCAATGCGCAAGGTCGCCAGATCACCCTGCTGCGGCTTGGCCGCTCCGACCGGCCCCTGCCGATGCGCATCCTGACCGAGACCGCAAGCCGATCAGGTCTTGCCGAGCCCGTGGCCGAGCAGTTTCCGGGGGTATCGCTGCGGCTCGACCCAGGTGATCCCCTGCTTGACGCGATGGCGCTCTCCAAGGGCCGCTTTGCGATCGATGTGGAAGGCCTCGCCCCGCTCTACCTCCCGAGCCATGCCGAGATCAGCCGGGTGATCGAGGATTGTCGCTGATTGTCTGCGAAGCGGCCTTACGCGGGTTCGTGCTCGGGACCATTCTTTCGCTGCGCTGAGGACCGCCTGCGGTCGCGCGGTGGCGCTTGGTGTCACTGCGAGAGCGAAGGCCGCCTTCGCACTCTGCCACCGATTCTATACATTAATATCCACAGCCTTGCCCCCAAGCTGTCCACAGCCCGCCCGGGAAACGCAAAACGCTCGAGGTTTCCCTCGAGCGCAGCAGGCCACGGTGTTGCGCGGCGAGGAGCAAGTATGACGTCGGAAAAGATTTATACAAGTCTTGTCCTCGCGCTTCCCATGATTCACATTGCATCCCGAGGCCAGCGGCGAACGCGGCTCTCGGCCCCCGGTGATGCGGCGGGTCTGGCTCACAAGCGCGAAAGGAGGTGATCCGATGTCTCATGGTTCAGTAGCGAGGTCGGTGAAGATCCCTACGGAGCATACTCGGTAATCCTCTTGCCAAGTAAGGCTTCGTGAGCGGCACTTCCGGCCGCTGACCATGTTAAGGGCGTTTCCACCGACGGGCTGGAAACGCCCTTCTCATTTTTGAAATCCTCCCCGGCACGGGGAGGGGGACCAGCGAAGCTGGTGGAGGGGCACTCTCGGCAGCTCCGGACTTCAGACTAACGGAACAACCGGGCCTGCCCCTCCACCATCCTGCGGATGCTCCCCCTCTCCATGCTGGGGAGGATACTTGCCCTTCGCGCGCGGCAGGATTAGGCGCGTTTCATGCACGTCACCCGCCTGCCCCACCCCTCGCCCACGCCCGATGCCACCCGCGATGCGCTGATCGCCGATCCCGGCTTCGGGACGGTGTTCACCGATCACATGGTGGTGATCGATTATGACGAAGCGCTGGGCGGGTGGCAGACGCCCACCATCGGCCCGCGCGAGCCGATCCCGCTCGATCCGGCGGCGAGCGTGCTGCACTACGCGCAGGAGATCTTCGAGGGCCTCAAGGCATACCGCCATCCCGACGGCGCGCTCGGCCTGTTCCGGCCCGAAGCCAACGCCGCGCGCTTCAACGCCTCGGCCGAGCGGCTGGCCATGCCCGCCTTGCCCGAAGAGCTGTTCCTCGGCGCGATCCGCGCGCTGCTTGAGGTTGACGGCAACTGGTATCCGGCGGTCGAGGGCGGCTCGCTCTACCTGCGCCCCTTCATGATCGCGACCGAGGCCTTCCTCGGGGTGCGCCCGGCCAAGCAATACAAGTTCATCGTCATCGCTTCGCCTGCCGGCAATTACTTCAAGTCCGGCGCCAAGGCGGTGAGCATCTGGATTTCGGACTACACCCGCGCCGCCCCCGGCGGCACCGGGGC
>RDXA01000258.1 GCA_004292705.1 Sphingomonadales bacterium
AGACCGCTTGGAAGAGTTGCTCCCCGATAGCTCAGCGGTAGAGTAGGTGACTGTTAATCACTTGGCCGTAGGTTCGAATCCTACTCGGGGAGCCAATTTATTCGGCGTTGGTACTGCAAGCGGTGCTACAGTCCGACAAGCAGCCGTACTCCCACCACCAGCACCAGCAATGCGGTCAGCCATCTGATCCCCTTAGGCGGGAGCAGGCGTGCTGCCAGCAGACTGCCGATCTGGCCGCCAATGATCACGGCGACGAGCAGCGGCAGCGCCGCGCCCAATGCCTGTCCGAACAAGTCGGGGCCATTCTTCAGCATCTGTCCTGCAAGGCCGAACAGCGAATTGACGAGGATGAACAGGCTCGCGGTCGCAGCGATCCCGCGTGCCTCGTGCCAGCGGGCGAGATGCAGCAGGGGGGCGAGGAAAATCCCTCCGCCGATCCCCACCAACCCGGCAAAGTAGCCGAGCGGCGCGGCGACAAGCGACATGAACCGGGCAAAGCGCGTCGGCGCGCCCTCCGCAGTCTCGCGCACCGGGATCAGCATGGTCAGCGCAGTCAGCACCAGACTTGCCCCCAGCAGGGTGAGGAAGGTTGTCTCCTTGATCGGGGTCAGCCCGCCGAGGAAACTCAGCGGTGCGCCAAGCACCACGATCACTGCCGCCTTGCGCCAGGGGGTCACGCCAGCGCGGGCAAAGCGGATGCTGCTGCCCGCCACCACCACGATATTGCAGGCAAGGCTCACCAGCGGCAGCAGGCGGTAATCGAGGCCCGACAGCGCCAGCAACGCCGAATAGGTCGACCCACCACCAAAACCGACACTGGCATACAGCAGCGCCGTGACGAGAAAGGCGAGCGCCAGCAGCGCCGGGACTGCCCCGATCACTGGTCAGCCCCCACGCGCGCTTCAGGCGTTCTGGGCAGCGCCGACCGCGCCGTGGCAATGCTTGTACTTGCTGCCCGACCCGCAGGGGCACGGCGCATTGCGGCTGATATCGAGATTGGCCCAGGGGTTTTCGGGATTGACCCCGCCCGGCCCGAAAGCTGCACGCGGGCTCCCCGCCAGCGAGCCGAACAGCTCAGGTCGCAGCTCCGATCCGTCACCATCAGCCGAATTGTCGAGCCCCGTCAGCGGGTCGATATGGCCGGTGAGGAAATCGGGCAGTTCAGGCAAGGCCTGGGCTTGCGGCGGCTCGATCCGCAGTTCGGCGCGGAACAGGATCTTGGTCACTTCCTCGCGCAAGGTATCGAGCATCGTCTCGAACAGGCCGAAGGCTTCCTGCTTGTATTCGTTGATCGGCTGCTTCTGGGCAATGCCGCGCATCCAGATCACCTGACGGAGCGCATCCAGCGTGGCGAGGTGTTCCTTCCAGTGATGGTCGAGCTGGCGCAGCAGCACGTCCTTCTCGACCATCCGCCAGATCGACGTGTCGGAGCTGGCGATCTTGGTCTCCATCATCTGATCCGTCAGATCGCGCAGGCGTTGCTCGATCAGTTCGGGCTCGACCTCGTCCTCGGCGAGCCAGTCGTCGAACGGCGGCTGGAAGCCCAGCACCTCTTCGGCGCGGGTCTTGAGGCCGGTGATGTCCCACTGTTCGGGATAGGACCCGGGTGGGCAGGCGGTGCCGACAATGGCGTTGATCGTGTCATGGCGCATGTCGATCACCACATCATCGACCGCTTCGGAGTCCATGATCTCGGCGCGCTGTTCGTAGACCACCTTGCGCTGGTCATTCATCACGTCGTCGTATTGCACGACCTGCTTGCGCATGTCGTAATTGCGCGCTTCGACCTT
>RDXA01000259.1 GCA_004292705.1 Sphingomonadales bacterium
GAAAGCGCGTTCGGAAAAGGCCTCGACGATCTCGCCAAACACGCCGCTGAAGCTGAAGGACGGCGGCTTGTGATCGGGCAAGCGCGCGACCAGCGGGTGGAGGCCGACGGCAGAGCCAATAACCGATACCGCCATCAGCACTCCGCCAAAAATGCCGAAGGCCTGATAACCGTCGACCTTCAACAGCCCGTCGGCCCCCGGCATGAACACCGTATAGGCCAGCACCATCATCAGCAGCCCGCCGATCCAGCCAGACAGGAAGCGGTAGCGGAACAGCGTGGTCCGCTCGTCATAATCGGCGGTCAGTTCGGGGACGAGGCTGATCGAGGGCACCTCGCAGGCCGACAGCAGCACCCGCACGCCGATCGCGATCCCGACCAGCCCGGCAAAGCTGGGCGCGGTGCCTTCCGGCGGGCTCCACAGCAGCACCCACAGGAACGCCAGCGGCACCGGCGCGGCATAAAGCCATGGCAGGCGGCGGCCCCAGCGGGTGTAGGTGCGATCCGACAGATTGCCGATGATCGGATCGACCACCGCATCCACCAGCAGCGCGATCAGCAGCGCAAGGCTGACCAGCCCCGCGTCCATGCCGAGCACCTGATTGTAGAAGATCAGCAGGAAGAACGAAAAGCCGCTGTCCTTCACCCCGAAGGCGATCGATCCGAACCCGGCGATCAGCTTCACCCGCATCGGCAATTTTCCGGCGATCACGCCCATCCGCGCGCGCCCCTGCCCGTGAGGTGTTCGGCCAAAATCTCTCTCCCCATTTCGGTTTCGAACCTAGACCGATTGTGCATGCCGTCAATCGTGCAGGGCCTGACGCTACGGCATCGTGCCGGACTCGATGAGCCCTTGCAGGGGAGCTCCGAATGCCACTAACGTAAGCGTCAAGTGAGAGGTTGAGAGAGGAGAATCGGCTGATGGCTGATCTGGAAACATTCCGCAGCGAAACCCGCAGCTGGCTTGAGGCGAACTGCCCGCCCGCAATGCGCGAACCCGTGCGTGACGAAAGCGACATCTATTGGGGCGGCCGCCGCGCGACGTTCAAGAACGATGCGCAAAAGGCGTGGCTCGAAGCCTGCATTGCCAAGGGCTACACCGTGCCTTCGTGGCCGAAAGCCTATGGCGGGGCGGGGCTCAGCCCGGCCGAAGCCAAGGTGCTGCGCGAGGAAATGGGCCGCATCAACGCCCGCCCGCCGCTCAGCTCCTTCGGGATCTGGATGCTCGGCCCGGCGCTGCTGCATTTCGGCACCGAGGGGCAGAAGCAGCGCTTCCTCAACGAAATCGCCCGCGGCGAAATCCGCTGGTGTCAGGGCTATTCCGAACCCGGCTCGGGCTCCGATCTGGTCAGCCTTCAGACCTTTGGCGAGGATGGTGGCGATCACTGGACCGTCAATGGCCAGAAGATCTGGACGTCTTACGCCGATCAGGCCGACTGGATTTTCTGCCTCGTCCGCACCGACAAGGCGGACAAGTATCAGGGCATCACCTTCATGCTGTTCGACATGGCCAGCGAAGGGGTGACGACCAAGCCGATCCTGCTGATCAGCGGCAATTCGCCGTTCTGCGAAACCTTCTTCGATAATGTCGCCGTGCCCAAGTCCTATGGCGAGGATTGCCCGGCCTATGTCGGGCAGATCAATCGCGGCTGGGATGTCGCCAAATATCTGCTCGGCCACGAGCGCGAGATGATCTCGGGCGCCGATGGCGGCGAGCGGGCGGCGGCGATTGGCCCCGCGATGAAGCGCCACTCGGCCAAGACCGGCGACGAGATCGACC
>RDXA01000260.1 GCA_004292705.1 Sphingomonadales bacterium
TTCAGCGGCCTTGGCGTCGGCGTTCACATCCAGCTTCGACAGGATTTCGGCCAGTTCCATCTTGCCGTTGTAGAACGGCTGCCCGTTGAGGAAGGTCGCAGGCACCGCCATGATGTCGCGGCGCTCGACTTCGTCCTGGAAGGTGCCGCCCTCGATCAGGGTTGCGGTGATGCGCGGATTTTCGAGCGCCATCAGGGTCAGCGCCTGCACCACATCGGGGCAGTTGTGGCAGCTGAGCGAGAAGAACATCTCGAAATGGAAATCGCCTTCCAGCGCGCGCACCTGCTCGATAAGGTCAGCGTCAACCTTGGCCGGGTGGCCGCCGGCCCACAGCAGCGCGAGCACCAGCGAGGTGAATTCATGCCCCATCGGCAGGCCCGCAAAGCGCACCCACTTGTTGGCGTCGGAAGCACGGCGGATGATGAAGCTGGGCTTGCGATCATCGGTGCCGTCAAACCGCGCGGTGACGAGGTCGTGCAGCCCGGCGATCTGCTCGATCAGCTGCCGGGTCTGGCGCGACTTCTCGCTATCATCGAGGCTGGCGACGAGTTCGATGCCCTCGCGCAGATTGCCGAGATAGGTCTTGAGCTGGGCCTGCATGGCGGCGTCGAGCATGATGTCCTCCGGGCGCGGGGGAAGGCCGCGCGAAAATCTGGGGTGTTCCGTGATGGGGTAACGCGGGACCGGACAGCCTGCCCCGTAAGGGGGGGAGGGGCGGGCATCCGGTCCCGGCTACGACCCGAGGGCTCTTTGATGGCTCTCGGGATTTTACGGCCTGCGCGGGGCCGAGGGGGAGGGGGAGAAGCCCCGCGCTGGCCGGTCTCGTGTCGTCAGACCTTAGATCTTGCCAACCAGGTCGAGCGAGGGAGCCAGCGTGTCGCTGCCTTCTTCCCACGCTGCCGGGCAGACCTGACCGGGGTTGGCGCGCACATACTGCGCGGCCTTGATCTTGCGGGTCAGTTCGTTGGCATTGCGGCCCACGCCTTCGCAGGTGATTTCCATGATCTGGATCACGCCATCGGGATCGACCACAAAGGTCGCGCGGTCAGCCAGGCCCACGCCTTCACGCAGCACGCCGAAATTGTTCGACAGAACGTGGTTCTGGTCGCCCAGGAACGGGAAGGTCAGCTTGCTGATCTTGTCCGAGAAATCGTGCCATGCCTTGTGGCTGAAATGCGTGTCGGTGCTGACGGCGTAGACTTCGACGCCCATCGCCTGCAGCTGGCCGTACTTTTCGCCCATGTCTTCGAGTTCCGTCGGGCAGACGAAGGTCCAGTCGGCCGGGTAGAAGAAGAACACCGACCACTTGCCGGCAAGATCGGCGTCGGTGACGGTGAAGAAGTCCTTGCCGGCCTGAAAGGCGGTGGCGGTGAACGGCTGGAGGGTCGAACCGATGATACCCATGGGAGTTTGTCCTTGTGATGGGGTTGAGAGGAGAAGGTTGAAACTTGTCCTGCCCAAATAGGGATTATTGCGCTGCACAAAAGTTGATTGTTGCGATTGCGAAGATCGCTTTTTTCAATCGTCGGGGCGGGAACCAATCGGATTTGCCGTTCATTGATGCCCTTGCCCCGGACGCGCGCGATGATAGGCGTGGACGCCATGCGGGTTCTCCTCACTGGATCGTCGGGCTGGCTCGGGCGCTTCCTTGCGCCGCTGCTGGCGAGCGCGGGGCACGAGGTGACCGGGCTCGACATCGCGCCGGGGCTCCATACCGATGTGCTGGGAAGCGTGGCCGATGGCGCGCTGATTGAACGGCTGTTCGCCGAACACAAGTT
>RDXA01000261.1 GCA_004292705.1 Sphingomonadales bacterium
GGGAGCGCGCCGACGCAACCACTATTGATAAACTGCGGGTTTTCCCTCCACGCGGATTAATTTACGACCGAAACGACAAGCTCATTATCAATAACGAGGCCATGTACGACCTGATGGTTACCTTTAATCAGGTAGACCTCAAAAGCATGGACATCGCCAAATTTTGTTCCTTACTCGGCATCACGGAAAAACGCTTTTACGAAAACCTCAACAAGGATTTTCGCAGTGGCAAGTTCTCCCGTTCGGTGCCCTTCGTTTTTGAAAAAAAACTCTCCATCGCCACCTATGCCCGCCGCGCGCAGGAGCGTGGGTGGGACGTCACCATCGTCAGCTCCGACAAGGACCTGATGCAGCTGATCGGCGAGGTTGCCACCGACTTCGGCCCAGCCCGCATCGACATGCTTGATACCATGAAGAACCAGCGCATCTGGCTGGAAGAGGTCGAGGAGAAGTTCGGCGTTGGCCCCGAACTGGTGGGCGATGTGCTGGCGCTGATGGGCGATGCGGTGGACAATGTGCCCGGCATCTACGGGATCGGCCCGAAGACCGCATCGAAGCTGATTGCCGAGCATGGCTCGCTCACGGCAGCGCTCGATACTGCGCCCGCGATGAAGCCCTCCAAGCTTAAAGAGCGCCTGATCGAGGGGCGGGCCGATGCGGAACTCAGCAAGGTGCTGGTGACGCTGAAGGAGGATTGCGACCTTCCGCAGCCGCTGGATGAGATGAAGCTCGGCCCGGTGCCGCCCGAACCGCTGGCGGCCTTTCTGGAAACCCACGGATTCACCTCGCTTCTGCGGCGGCTGGATGCCGGCCATGGCAGCCCGTCGCGCCCGACTGACCTCAATCCCCCCAAGCCGACCACAGCAGGCGCTAACGGGAACGGGGCGGGGGACGCCAACCGCCAAAGCTTGCCCGACATGCCGCCGGTCGATCACGCCGCCTATGAGACGGTGCAGACGCTGGAGCGGCTGGAGGCATGGATCGAACGGGCCTTCGCCGCGCAGGTCGTGGCGGTCGATACCGAGACGACATCGCTCGATGCGATGCGGGCCGATCTGGTCGGCGTCAGCCTCGCGCTCGGCCCGAATGACGCCTGCTACATCCCGCTTGCGCACGGCAGCGACGACATGTTCGCGCAGAAGCCCGAGCAGGTGCCGATGGCGCAGGCCATCGCTGCGCTGAAGCCGCTGCTGGAGGATGAGGCTGTCCTCAAGGTGTTCCAGAACGGCAAATACGATCTCAACATCCTCGCCCGGGTCGGGATCATGGTCGCCCCGATCGACGACACCATGGTGATCAGCTTCGCGCTCGACGCCGGACGGGGCGAAGAAGGCATGGGTGGCGGCCACGGGATGGACGAACTCAGCCAGCGCCACCTCGGCCACACCCCGATCCCGTTCAAGGAGCTGTGCGGCACCGGGAAAAAGGCGATCACGTTCGGTGAAGTCCCGCTGGACCGCGCCACCGCCTATGCCGCCGAGGACGCCGATGTGACTTGGCGGCTCCACGCGCATCTCAAGCCGCGCCTTGCGGTGGAAGGCGGCAGCCGCGTTTATGAACGCGTTGACCGTCCGCTGATCCCCGTCGTCGCCGCCATGGAGCGCGAGGGCATCCGGGTTGACCGGGCGCGCCTTGCCAAGCTGTCGGAAGAATTCGCTATCGAGATTGGCCGGCTGGAGGGCGAGATCCACCAACTCGCCGGGCATGAATTCACGGTAGGCAGCCCCAAGCAGCTCGGCGACATTCTGTTCGAGAAGCTCGGCTACAAGGGCGG
>RDXA01000423.1 GCA_004292705.1 Sphingomonadales bacterium
GCACCAGCAGGATTGCCATGCCGAAGCCCGTCAGCCCCCGCACGAAGGCAGACCCCAGCGCCGCGCCGAAAGCGACTGCGATTTGCAGCGCGGTGAAGCTCCCGAACAGATTACCCACGCTTTTTGAGCTGCGGATAATCATCCCTTGACATTGAGTTTGCAATGAGTCCGCAAAAGGGAATCGGGCTTGATATCTCGCAAATCATGTCTATACTGTCCGTAAATGGATTGGGGGTTCCCGGTCGGCGTCATAGCCTCGGTGGGTTCACCGGGGCTTTTCGCTTTTTGGTGGCGGTAGAATTTTCAGACCATAGCCTTCAAACTCCTTGCCTACCCGCCTCCTTCCGCCTTTGCAGAAGAATTTTGGGCGCAGCGCGTCAAACGCGCGATTGGTTTGGGCGGGGCGAAGATAACTTATTCCAATGGGTCTGGCGACAAGATCGGCAAGCTGCAGGCCCGTCGAATTGATCTGCTTGCTAGCGAATTTGATTACAAAGGGATAGCGTTGACCCCGTCCGTTCTCGCCTGAGCACAGCCTTCTGAACTCCAACTCTAATTCAGCGTCCTCCCTCTTGCCTCGCGCCTCGAAGACGAGATGCGTCCGACGACCACTTTGGCCCTTTTCGTCAAGTAAATCAGCCAAGGTTTCAAGACAGTGTGCAAGTGCAACGTGATAGGGGTTCTCTGTCTCGTCCGACAGCGGCTGATAGGCAAATTTGTCGATAACACATGAAATTAGAATGAAATTACTTTCGTGTACAATTGTGTTTAGTTCTTCAAAAAAGCCGTCTTTTGTTTTCTTGCTGCGAGCAAGGAAGCTAAATTGCCCTGCTTCCATTCGAATTTCTCGTTCATGCAAGACAACAACATCGTGTCCAAAATTTTTGAATTTCAGGCGTTCAATGGCCGGAATAACCTTGTCGATGTAGTTGTTCTTATAGAACACACAAAAGGCAAGCACAAAGACAGGATAGGTCTTGTCAATTTTTGAAAGCGAGTGATCACCGCTTTCATCGACGTAAACGATGAAGTCACTGTCTATTTCATCGCCATCGTTATCCATTGTCTTGGGGCTAACATTTTTCGATTGCGGCAACAATCCTGTGTCAGCCCCGCAGATCGGGCGGGGTGCCCTCGGCGCGCAGCATCGCGATGGCTTCGGCGAGCGGCATCACCTTCTGGTGTTCCGCCCCCAGTGTGCGGACCGCGACGGTGCCCTCCTCGGCCTCGCGCTTGCCGACGACCAGCAGGTGCGGGACCTTGGCGAGGCTGTGTTCGCGAACCTTGTAGTTGATCTTTTCGTTGCGGGTGTCGGTTTCGACGCGGATGCCCGCCGCCTTGAGCTGCGCGGCGACGTCATCGGCATAGGGGTCCGCGTCTGACACGATGGTCGCCACCACCGCCTGCACCGGGGCCAGCCATGCGGGCAGACGTCCAGCGAAATGCTCGATCAGGATGCCGATGAAACGTTCGTAAGAACCGAAGATCGCGCGGTGGAGCATCACCGGGCGGTGCTTCTCGCCATCCTCGCCGATGTAGTTGGCATCGAGCCGCTCGGGCAGCACGCGGTCGGACTGGATCGTGCCGACCTGCCAGGTGCGCCCGATCGCATCGGTGAGGTGCCATTCGAGCTTGGGGGCATAGAATGCGCCTTCTCCCGGCAGCTCTTCCCACTCCAACCCGTTGGCGGTCAGCGCATCGCGCAGTTCCTGTTCGGCCTTGTCCCAATCGGCCTCGCTGCCGAAGCGCTTTTCCGGGCGCAGGGCGAGCTTGATGTCATAGGTGAAGCCGAAGTCGCGATAGACAGCGTCGGCCAGCGCGATGAAGGCCTGCACTTCGGAGACCACCTGCCCCTCGGTGCAGAAGATATGCGCATCGTCCTGCGTGAACTGGCGCACGCGCATCAGCCCGTGGAGCGCGCCGTGGGGCTCGTTGCGGTGGCAGCAGCCCATTTCGCCGAGGCGGATGGGGAGATCACGGTAGGAGGTGATGCCCTGCTTGAAGACCATCACATGCGCCGGGCAGTTCATCGGCTTGATCGCCATCCACGCCGCGTCATCCGCGACCTTGGGGGAGGCGACGCCGCTTTCCTCGTCGACGTCAGGGACGATGTCCGGCACCGCGAACATGTTCTGCGCATACTTGCCCCAGTGGCCCGACTGGGTCCACTGGCGCACGTCCATCAGCTGCGGGGTCTTGATCTCGCGATAGCCACCGCCGTCCATCTTGCGGCGCATATAGGCTTCAAGCTCGCGCCAGATGTGGTAGCCCTTGGGGTGCCAGAAGACGCTGCCGTGCGCCTCTTCCTGCAAGTGGAACAGGTCCATCTCGCGCCCCAGCTTGCGGTGATCGCGCTTGGCGGCTTCCTCGAGGCGGGTGAGGTGGGCCTGAAGCTGCTTCTTGTTGAGCCAGCCGGTGCCGTAAATGCGCGTCAGCTGCGCATTGTTCTGATCGCCGCGCCAATAGGCCCCGGCGACACGCATCAGCTTGAAGGCATCGGGATCGAGCTTGCCGGTCGAGGGCAGGTGCGGGCCGCGGCACATGTCGAGCCAGGAGTCATGTGCGTCCGGCGATCCTGACCAATAGACCGTCAGCTCCTCGTTCCCGGGCAGTTCGGCTGCCCATTCGGCCTTGAACATCTCGCCTTGCGCTTCCCACCGCGAAATGAGGAGGTGCCGGTCCCACACCTCGCGCACCAGCGGCTTGTCGGCGCGGATGATGGCGCGCATCTGTTCTTCGATCGCGGGCAGATCGTCCATGCTGAACGGCTCGCGGTCTTCCGGCGCCATCACATCGTAATAGAACCCGTCGTCGGTCGCCGGGCCGAAGGTGATCTGCGTGCCGGGGAACAGGGTTTGCACCGCTTCGGCCAGCACGTGGGCGTAATCGTGGCGCACCAGTTCGAGCGCGTCCGCCTCGTCGCGCGCGGTGACCAGCGCCAGCTGCGCATCGCCATCAAACGGGCGGGTGAGATCGCGCAGCTCCCCGTTGACGCGCGCCGCCAGCGCCGCCTTGGCAAGGCCGGGGCCGATCGCCGCAGCGATATCCGCCGGGGTCGAGCCCGCAGGCACTTCGCGCACCGAGCCATCGGGGAGGCTGATCTTGAGCAGTTCGGTCATCGGTCAAATCCGTCTGGTTTGGCCGCGCCCTGCCACAGAGAGGCGCGCACCGGAAGAGCGGTGTTGGACGAGGAACCGATTCGGAAGGGAACACCGCGCCACCCCGAACCGGGCGGCGAGCGCTTGGCCTCAGCCCACGCGCCCCCGCCCCCGGATAGTCGTCCGGGTGGTCGTGGTGCGGGGCGTGGTCAGCAAGCGAGCCATGGGCGCGCGATACCCGTCCAACAGCCGCGAGTCACGCGCAAGTTGATGAAACACACCCTCCGCCCCGGTTTTCGCGCGCATCAATGGAAAGCGACCTTGACACCCGCCACACCAAGACGTAAAGCAACCTTGTCATTATGCAAATGGAGCTTTCCATGCCATCCTACAAGTCTCCAGCCATGCAGCGCTATCTGCGGCGGCTGGCCGTGTTCATGGTGATTTATGTCGCGCTGATCTTCGCCGTCGGCACCGTGTTTCGCGCCGCGCCGCCGACCGGCATTCTGGCATGGGGCGTGGCGGTTCTGCCCGCGCTGCCGATCCTCGGCGTGTTCTGGACCATCGCCCGTTTGCTGGCCGAGGAAACCGACGAATACATGCGGCAATTGCTGGTCCGCCAGTCGCTGTTCGCCACCGCCTTTTGCCTCAGCATCATGACGGTGTGGGAATTCCTCCAGAATTACGAGGTCGTCCCCCTCGGCAATGGCGGCTTTGGCGCGGCGTTTTTCTGGTTCGTCGGGCTTGGCTTCGGCGGAGTGTGGAACGCGCTCACCAATCGCTCCGAGGCCGAGGAATGAACAACCGCCTGAAGGTCCTTCGCGCTGAGCGGAATTGGAGCCAGCAGGATCTGGCCGACCGCCTCGGGGTCAGCCGCCAGAGCGTCAATGCCATCGAGAAGGGCCGCTACGACCCCTCGCTCCCGCTCGCCTTCACCATTGCCGACGTGTTCGGCCTACCGATCGAAGCCATCTTTCTGAGAAATGGAAACTCCGAATGACCCGTATCATGCCGCTGATCGCCGCGCTCGCCGCGCTGGTTCTGCCCGCCGCCGCGCTCGCCGAAGATACCGCAGCGCCCTGCCCGCCGTTCGAGGTGACCGGCTCTGGCCCCGATCTGGTGCTGATGCCCGGCCTCGGTTCGCCGCCTGCGGTGTGGGACGCGGTGAAGGCCAGCCTCGCCAAGGATTACCGCCTGCACTTCGTCCATGTCGCAGGCTTTGCCGGACGCGCGCCCGAAGGCGATCCGGCGACGTTGTTCGCGCGCACCGAGGCCGAGATTATCCGCCACCTCGATTGCACGAGCGTCAAGCGCGCCCTTTATGCGGGTCATTCGATGGGCGGGTTCATGGGCCTGATGCTGGCTGCCGATCATCCTGACCGGATTGCCCGCGTGGTGGTGGTCGATTCGCTGCCGTTCTACCCGCTGATCTTCGATCCCTCGCTCACAGTCGAACGCACCACGGCGCAGGCCGATGCCACCCGCCAGGCGCTGCTCGCGATGGACGAGGCGACCTTTGCCGGGAGCCAGCGGATCGGGGTGCAATCACTGGTGCGCGAGGCAGGGTATCACGAACTGGTGGTCGGGTGGTCGCTTACCAGTGACCGGGCGAGTTTTGCCGGCGCGATCCACGGCGTGATGACCACTGACATGCGCCCGCGTCTGCCTGCGATCAACACGCCGGTCACCGTGCTTGCCGCCGCCAATCTCTATGCCCCGCGTGCGAAGGTCCAAAAGCTTTACAGCGATGCCTATGCCGGCCTGCCCGGCGTGAAGCTGACCATGATCGAGGACAGCTATCACTTCATCATGTTCGATCAGCCCGCTGCCTTCGAGGCCGCGCTGCGGGTGGGTCTGGGCGAATAGCAAGCGGGGGCGGGAGGCCGAACCCCCGCCCTACTTGTTCCCCCAGCCGCCGTCGGCGTGGGTTTCGCTGAAGTCGGGCGGCGGAATCGGCTTGCCCGGGGTGATGGGAGCGTCATGGCCATTGTCGGACTGCGCGCCGCCCGACATCGCTATCATGTCTTCTTCAACCTTGTCGTGCAGCTTTTGCTGCATGTTGGTGAGCGCTTGCGGGTCGGCGGCGACATGCGCAGCCATCCGCGCCTGCACCAGTTCGACATTGAACGCCCGCCCTTCGAGCGTCGAGTCGATCTTCTCTTCCATCGCAATCTGAGCGATCTCGTTGACGAAGGGTTCTTCTTCGAGGCCCATCAGCACTTCCCCGCCGGTGAACCTGAACTCCACCGCGACCCGCGTGCCGGGGTTTTCGGGGGAGAGATTGGCCCGCACTTCCGCCATCCGCTCGTGGCCCGACATCAGGTCCCAGCGGAGCAGACCGGGCCCGTGGCTGCGCAACAGCAGGCGCAGGTCTGTTCCGGCCTCAGGGCCGAATTGCAGTCCGGCCAGTCGCATTTCAACGTCGGCCGGGGCCATCGCGTAGTATTGCCCCTGGTCGAACGCACCGCCCAGCCACGCGCCGCCGCCGAGAACCGAGGCCGTGCCCGCCAGCATCAACACCCGCATCTGATCCAGCACCAGCGCGCCCTCCACCATGTGGTTTGCATGGCATCATGACGCAGACGGCTTAACAATCCGTCACGGGTATCTGCCCCCTAGACCGCCAGCTTGCCCGAGCCCTTCTCGCTCGTGATCCGCTTGGTTCCCGCCAGCTTGGTCGAGCGTTGTTTGACGCTGCCGGTGAAACGGTATTCGGTCGTCGCGCGGGCCGGGGTGAGTTCCACCACCATGTAACCGCGCTGCGCGGTATCGGCCCATTTGAGCTGTTCGTTTTCCGCCACCAGCGCGCTTGCCAGCGTATCGGGCTTGACGAAGGACAGATAGCTTTCGAATCCCGGCGAGCTGACCGAGCACACGCCCAGTTCCACGCCGACGGCCGCGCCTTCATGCGCCAGATCGAAGGCCCAGCCGTTGTGGGTATCACCAGCCAGCACCAGCAGGTTCGCGTCTGCCTTGAGCGCGGCTTTGAACACCCGTTCGCGGGCGGCTGGGTAGCCGTCCCACGCATCCATATTGAGCGGAAGGCCGGCCTTGCTCGCCATGCTCGCCGCGGTGAGCCGCTGGCGCACGAAATCGGGCAGGCCATCACCCAGCTGGCTGGCAAGCGCCTGCGGGCTCTTGAGATTGCCGATCAGCACCTGCTGCACCAGCACCTGCCACGCGGTGCCGCTGGCGGTGGAGGCGGCCAGCCCGTCAGCCAGCCAGCCATCCTGCGCCGCGCCCAGCAATTCGCGCGCGGGATCGGCCCATTCGCCGGTCTTGAACTTTTCAAGCGCCGCCATGATCGCCTGCGGATCTTTCTGCCCGGCAAGCACCTTTTCGAGGCTGAACTGCTGGTCGCGCCCTTCGAGCCGGGTATCGAGCCGGAACAAGGTTGCCAGATCGCCGACCTGATAGGCGGCATAGGGTTCATCCGAAACCGGCATCCACTCGCGATAGGCGCGTTTCGCAGCTGCTTTGCGGACGGCCCATTCGCCCTCGGTGTCCGGCTGGTGGTTCTGCGCGCCGGTCTCGTAAGCGTCATTGGCGCTTTCGTGATCGTCCCAAACCGAAATCATCGGCAGCACCTGATGCAGCCGCTGGCAATCGGGGTCGGCGCGGTAGGTGGCGTAGCGCAGGCGATAATCGGTCAGCGCGACGATCTCCGAGGCCGGTGCCAGCACCCGCTCGGGGTGGGCCTGCGCCGTATCGGGATAGGTGCCCGCGCCATATTCGTAAATGTAGTCGCCCAGATGCACCGCGAGGTCGCAGTCATTGGCTTCCACCGCATGGCCATAGGCGTTGAACCAGCCGAAGCCATAGTTCGAGCAGGAGAACACCGCCAGGCGGAAGGCTTGCGCACCGGCCTCGGGCAGGGTGCGGGTGCGGCCGACCGGTGACTTTGTGCCATCGGGGGCGATGAAGCGGTAGAAGTACCAGCGACCGGGCTGAAGGCCGTTGGCCCAGGTCTTGACGCAGAAGTCGCTGTCCGGCCTCGCGGCATCGCCGGTGTTGCCTTCCGCGGCGATCTTGGCGAAGTCCTCGGTCTCGCTCATCTGCCAGTCGAGATAGGCCGGTGCACCGGACACATAGCGGGTCCACAGCAACACCTTGTCGGTCGCCGGTTCACCGCTTGCCACCCCATGGGTGAAGCCTGTGCCGAAGCCCTGCGCGGCAAGCGGCGCGGCAGCCACTGCGGCCGAGGCTCCGGCGAGAGTGAACAGACCGCGGCGGGTGAGCGCGGTGGGTGAAGCGGCCGGCTGGGCGGCGGTGTCGGTTTTGAACATGGCGATGCGCTACCCCTCTCCCGTTGCGCAACTGTGACAATGCTTGCGCGGCGCGGCTTGCGCAAGGCATGATGCGAGGATGAGCGCGATCATGCACCACACCCTCTACGATGGCCGCCGGGTCGCCTTCCGCTTCACACCGGGAATTGGCCCCTGCCTCGTATTCCTGCCCGGCTATATGTCGGACATGAGCGGCAGCAAGGCGACCGCGCTGTTTGCCGAAGCGCAGGAGCAGGGCCGCGCCTGCCTGCTGCTCGACTATTCGGGCTGCGGCCAGAGCGACGGCGATTTTGCCGATGGAATGCTGAGCCACTGGCGCGACGAGGTGCTGGCGCTGGTTGCAAGCTATGTCAGCGGGCCGGTGCTGCTGATCGGTTCGTCGATGGGTGGCTGGCTGATGCTGCTGGTGGCCGAGCGGCTGAAGCACCGCCTTGCCGGGATTATCGGTATCGCGCCCGCGCCCGATTTCACCCGCTGGGGTTACACCGAGGAACAGCGCGCGGCGCTGGCGCGGGGCGAGACGATCTTCGAGCCCAACCCCTATGGCCCCGAGCCCACGCCCACCCACGCAAAATTCTTCGCCGATGCCGAATGCCATGTGCGGCTGGAGAATTGCATTGACCACGCCTGTCCGGTGCGGCTCATCCACGGCAAGGCGGATGCCGATGTCCCGTGGGACATCTCGCTGCGGCTGAAAGCGGCGCTCGGGTCGGCTGACGTTCAGGTGACGCTGGTAGAGGATGGCGATCATCGCCTGTCGCGCCCCGGCGACATTGCCCTTCTCAAGGCCATTGTGGCCGAATTCTACATTTAGGCCCGCCCGTGTCGCTTATCCTCGCCCTGCTCATGCAAGTTGGCCCCAATCCGCTCGGTGGCGCGATGCCTGGTGACGAACTGGTACGCGACCGCCCGCCCCGGCCCGACGCTGTCGCGCAGAACGATCTCAACCCCGCCAGTGCGTGGCTTGAAGGCTGCCTTGATCAGCTCGCCGAAGACCCGGCGCGCGCGCATGCCATGGCGCAGATCCGCCGGACCGAGACCACCGGCGCGGACCGGGTGCTTGCCAACCACTGTCTCGGCACCGCAGCAAGCGCCATCGGCTTGTGGGACGATGCCCGCGCTGCCTTCGCCGCGGCGCGGTCGGAAACGCCCGAGGACGAGACCCGCGCTCGCGCCCGTTTCGCGGCGATGGCCGGGAATGCCGCATTTGCCGGTGGCGATGCGCAGGGTGCGCTTGATTTGCTGGTGCTGGCCGAGCGCGATGCCCGTGCCGCGGCGGCCACCCCGCTTGAGGCGAT
>RDXA01000424.1 GCA_004292705.1 Sphingomonadales bacterium
ATAACCGCGTTCGGCGATCAGATGGAACCGCTCGCCCAGCGAGGGCCGATCAGTGACCGTGCGCTCGGTAAAGCGCTGGAACGGCGCGCGGGAGAGGAGCGCCGTGCGCTCGTCTTCGGGCAGGTGCGCGGCGAGCGCCTTGCCAAGCGACGTCGCATGGAAGGGAAAGCGCGTGCCCACCCCGGCGGCCACGCGGAACCGCCGATCGGTCGAGACATGGGCCACATAGAGGATTTCGGTGCCCGACAGCACTGCGAGGCTGGCGCTGTCACCGGTCTGGTCGCGCAAGGACTGCAGCGGAGGCAGCACCACCTGCTCGATCTGCATCGAGGCGAGGAAGGCCGAACCGATGGTCAGCACCGCCGGGCGCAGCAGGAACTTGCGCTCGTGTTGGCCGACATAGCCCAGCTCCACCAGCGTGATCAGGCAGCGCCGCGCCACAGCGGGCGGAAGGCTGGTCTTGGCTGCGACCTCGGACAGGGTCATCTCCGGGTGATCCTCGTCAAACGCCTTCAGGACGCGCAAACCGCGCTCCAGCGTCGAGAGGAATTCCGGGTCTTTCTGCGGCGTGTCAGCCCCTGCGGATCCCATGCACCGGCCTTTCGATAGAGCGGCGGATCGCCGCGTCGTCGGCTCCCAATAGGGGCGGCGCGGTGACGCTGTCCATCCGCTCGCCATCGAAGCTGAGCGGGAAGCGGATCGTGCGGAACTCGCCCTTGGGCCCGGCGGGGTCGGTCACTTCGATGCCGAGCACCTTGGCCTGCTCGGTGGCGAGCACTTCGGCGGTGTCGTAGACGGGGGAATTGGGCACTTCGAGCCGGGTCAGCTCTGCCGTCCAGTGATCGCGCGTCTGCCCTGCAAAGATCGGCGCGAGGAAGGCGACCACATCCTCGTAATGGGCGATCCGTGCATCCCGGCTTTCGAAGGCGGGGAGGCTCAGCATGTCAGGCTCGCCGACCGCGATGGCGAGATTTTCCCAGAACTTCGGCGGGGAGGACATGTGCAGCGCCAGCCACTTGCCGTCGGCGCACTGGAAGACGTAGCTCTGCGACACGTGCGGGCGCGAGTACGGCCCCATCACCTGATCGGCGGACAGCAGGTGGGTGAAGTCATCGAGATTGAAGTGGCACATCGCCTCGAACATCGAGGTCTCGACCACGCGGCCCTTGCCGGTCGTGTGGCGCTCGTTGAGCGCGGCCAGAATGCCCAATGCGGTGTAGAACCCGGTCATGGCATCGGCGATGGCCGGGCCGACAACGCGGGGGTGCTCGGGGTTCACCAGCAGCCGCAGGAAGCCCGATGCAGCCTGCGCGACAGTGTCGAAGGCGGGGCGATCCCGCTCCGGCCCCTCGCTGCCGAAGCCCGAGATCGAAGCGTAAACGAGGCGGGGGTTGATGGCCTGGAGCCGCGGTGCATCGACCTTCAGCCGGTCGGCAACGCCGGGGCGGAAGTTCTGGATGAACACGTCAGCGGTCGCCACCAGCTGGTCGAGGACCGCGAGATCATCGGGGTTCTTGGGATCGATGGTGATCGACCGCTTGTTGCGGTTGTAGGTCTGGAAATGCGGCGAATAGAGCTCGCCCTTGAACGAGCGGAACGGATCGCCCGTGCCGGGCTGTTCGACCTTGATGACATCCGCGCCCATATCGGCCAACAGCATCCCGGCGGCAGGCCCAGTGATGAAAGTGCCCATTTCGAGCACAGTAACGCCCTGTAGGGGTCTCGCAGTCATCCAGCTTGTCCCATCTGCTTGCCTTGATACGAAATCACCCTATATTCTTCGTATAACGAAATCAACTTCGATTATCGAAAGGGAATGACCATGCGTATCGGCAAGCAAGACCATGCAACGACCGCGATATGCACCTCCGATGAAACGACAATAACCGTACGCGGGATGGACCTTTGCAGTGAAGTGATCGGTCACCTGGATTTCACGAGCTACTTCTGGTTGCTCGTCACCGGCACCATGCCCTCGCCCCCACAGAAGGCGCTGGCCGATGCGGTGCTCTGCGCGATTGCCGAACATGGTCTGGTGCCTTCGGTCGTCGCCACCCGCATGACCTATGCCGCCGCGCCCGAGGCCTTTCATGGCGCGGTCGCCGCAGGGCTGCTTGGTTGCGGCTCGGTGGTGCTTGGCAGCGCGGAGGTGGCAGGCAAGTTCTACGCGCAGGTCGTCGCCGATGCAGAAGGCGGTGATGCCGCCAACACCGCCATTGCCGCGATCAAGGCCTTGCGGGCCGAAAAAAAGGCGATCCCCGGCTTCGGCCATCCTCAGCACTCGGGTGGCGATCCCCGAACGCACCGCTTGCTGGCGCTCGCCGCCGAGCATGGCATGGAGGGCAAGCATATCGCCATGCTGCGCACCATCGAATCCGTCCTGCCCGAAGCGATCGGCCGCAGCCTGCCCATCAATGTCAACGGCGCGATCCCCGCCGTGATGCTCGACGCAGGGTTCCCGCTCGCGGCATTGAAGGGCATCTCGCTGCTCGCCCGCACCGCCAGCCTGATCGCGCATTTGCAGGAGGAAACCGAGCGCCCCATCGGCTTCATCATGTCGGGCGCGGCGGCCGCGCGGATCGGGTTCGACGACGGCAGCGAATAGCTTGATCCCTTGGCTGCGGCACGCCACTGTTGGGCGCACAAGAACAGGGGACAAGGGCATGATCGGACGCACCTTCATCGCATTGGCGGCTCTGCTGGCGGCCACCCCGGCCCTGGCCGATGCGCCGCTGGCTCTCAGCGAGACCGAGCAGGCCGCCCCCACCCTTCCCACGATCCTTGCCCCTCGTGATCGTGCAGCGCTCGAAAACCGCATCCTGCGCGAACGGCTTGACACCCTGGTCCCGCAGATCATGCGCGCCGAAGGGATCGACCTGTGGCTGCTGGTCGCGCGCGAATATTTCGAAGAGCCGGTGGTTGCCACCATGCTTGATGCCGAGAACATGCACGCGCGCCGCCGCACGATCCTGATTTTCCACGATCCCGGCGAAGGCAAGCCGGTCGAGCGCCTGACCGTCAGCCGCTATGGCCTTGGCGGGCTATTCGCGCCGACATGGGACCCGGACAAGCAGCCCGACCAGTGGCAGGCCGTTGCCGATCTGATCGCGGCTAAGGACCCCGCCAAAATCGCGATCAATTCGTCCGATCTCTCCCAGTTTGCCGATGGCATGACCCTGAGCCAGTACGACCGCTTCATGGCGAAGCTGCCCGCTGCGTTGCACGAGCGCGTCGTCAGCGGGGAGAACCTCGCGATCCGCTGGCTGGAAACGCGACTGCCATCGGAAATGGAACTCTACCCCACGGTCGTGCGCATCGCCCATGCGGTGATTGGCGAGGCCTTTTCGCGCAAGGTCATTACCCCCGGTGTGACGACCGCCGAACAGGTGCAATGGTGGTATCGCGACCGGTTGATGGCCTTGGGCCTCACCCCGTGGTTCCACCCCTCGGCGGCGATCCAGCGGCAGGGGACCAAGGGCATGATCGAGGGCGACGAGGTGATCCAACCGGGCGATCTGCTGTGGACCGATTTCGGCATCACCTACCTCAGGCTGAACACCGATACCCAGCACCTCGCCTATGTGCTGAAGCCCGGCGAGACCGAGGCGCCGGCTGGCCTGCGGGCCGGACTGGCAAACAGCAACAAGGTGCAGGATTTCCTCACCCGCGCCTTCAAGGTCGGGCGATCGGGGAACGAGGCGCTGGCCATCGCCCGCGCTGATTCCGTCGCTGCCGGGCTGGACCCGTCGATCTACACCCACCCTATCGGCCACCATGGCCATGGTGCAGGGCCAAGTATCGGCTTCTGGGACAACCAGAAGGCTGATCCGCGCGGTAGCGGCCCGATCCGGGCGAACACGGCGTGGTCGATCGAGCTCACGTCCTATGCGGCGGTCCCCGAATGGGGTGGGCAGAAGGTAGATTTCCGCACCGAGGAGGACGCCTTCTTCGATGGCACCAGCGTGCGCTATATCGACGGGCGCCAGA
This sequence comes from Sphingomonadales bacterium, assembly GCA_004292705.1. Lineage (GTDB taxonomy): Bacteria > Pseudomonadota > Alphaproteobacteria > Sphingomonadales > Sphingomonadaceae > Erythrobacter. The sequence goes on from RDXA01000424.1 coordinate 3,988, forward strand.
CCGCGATCACGCTGATCCCTGCGGGCGAGTGATCAGGCAGCGTCTCAATATCGCCGGAATGTGGCGCTAAGCAGTGCCCAAGCCTTCGCCAATCGAGGATTGCCCATGCCCCTGCTTCTGTGCCCCAACGACAATAGTGCGATGCAGACCGTCGACCGCGACGGCGTGCAATTCGACATGTGCCCGACGTGTCGGGGCGTCTGGCTGGATCGGGGCGAGTTGGAAAAGCTGATGGCCGCTGCCTCGGCCTTGTCTGCGCCCGCCGCCCCCCAGGCCCCGCGCGCGCCTTCGCCGCCGCCGCAGCCCGGCTATTACGGCCACGGCGAAGCGGGCGAATACGGCGAACGCGGAGAATACGGGGAGCGCGGTGAATATGGCTATCGCCGCAAGCGCGGCTCGATCTTCGATATCTTCGATTGAGAGCGGCGCGCTGCACGGCGCGCGCCAGCACTTTTGAGGGGAGCCGCAGCCCTTGCATGGGCGGGCCTTGGGGGGCATGGGAGCGGCAGACAGGAGACCCCCACATGCGTCAGATCGACCACTTCATCGTCGGCGATACGCCGCCTGCCACCCGCAAGCACGCCATCTGGAACCCCTCGACCGGCGAGGTGCAGGCCGAAGTCGCGCTGGGCGATGCCGCGCTGCTCGCCCGCGCAGTCGAGACCGCCAAGCGCGTCCAGCCCGCCTGGGCGGCGACCAACCCCCAGCGCCGCGCGCGGGTGATGTTCGCCTTCAAGGCACTGGTCGAGGCGAACATGCAGAGCCTCGCCGAGATGCTGTCGTCCGAGCATGGCAAGACTGTGCCCGATGCCAAAGGTGATGTGCAGCGCGGCCTTGAGGTCATCGAATATGCCTGCGGCATCCCGCAGATCATGAAGGGCGAATATACCCACGGCGCGGGGCCGGGGATCGATGTCTACTCGATGCGTCAGCCATTAGGCATTGGCGCAGGGATCACCCCGTTCAACTTCCCGGCGATGATCCCGATGTGGATGTTCGGCATGGCCTGTGCGGCGGGGAACGCCTTTATCCTCAAGCCCTCGGAACGTGACCCGAGCGTGCCGGTGCGGCTGGCCGAATTGTTCCTTGAGGCGGGCGCGCCGGAAGGCCTGCTCCAGGTCGTCCACGGTGACAAGGAGATGGTCGATGCGATCATCGATCACCCCGATATCGCCGCGATCAGCTTCGTCGGCTCCTCCGATATCGCGCAATATATCTACGCCCGGGGCAGCGCGAACAACAAGCGCGTGCAGGCCTTCGGGGGTGCGAAGAACCACGGGATCGTGCTGCCGGACGCGGACCTCGATCAGGTCGTCACCGATCTGACCGGCGCGGCTTTCGGCTCGGCGGGCGAACGCTGCATGGCGCTGCCGGTGGTGGTGCCGGTGGGTGAGGAGACGGCGGAGCGGCTAAAGGAAAAGCTCCTCACCTCCATCGCCAAGCTGCGCATCGGTGTCTCGAACGATCCTGACGCGGATTATGGCCCCGTGGTCACACCCGAGCACAAGTCGCGGATCGAACAGTGGATCACCACCGCCGAGGAAGAGGGCGCCGAGATCGTCGTCGACGGGCGCGGGTTCAGCTTGCAGGGCCATGAAAAGGGCTTCTTCGTCGGCCCGACCCTGATCGATCACGTCACCCCGCAGATGAAGTCCTATCAGGAGGAAATCTTCGGCCCGGTGCTCCAGATCGTGCGCGCGAAGGACTTCGAGGAAGCGGTGCGCCTGCCGTCCGAGCACCAGTATGGCAACGGCGTCGCGATCTTCACCCGCAACGGCCACGCCGCCCGCGAATTCGCCGCCCGCGTCAATGTCGGGATGGTCGGCATCAATGTGCCGATCCCCGTGCCGGTCGCCTATCATTCCTTCGGCGGATGGAAGCGCTCAGGCTTTGGCGACATCGACCAGTACGGCACCGAGGGCCTCAGGTTCTGGACCAAGAACAAGAAGATCACCCAGCGCTGGCCCGATGGTTCGCAGGACGGGTCGAACGCCTTCGTCATTCCGACCATGGGGTAAGGTTGATGAGAACCGTCTTACTGGCGGTATGCGCGATGATCATGTCAATCGCACCCGCCGCGGCGCAAGCACCTGCGACAGGCAAGCGGATCGCGCTGTCATTTGACGATGTGCCGCGCCAGGCTGGCGCATTCTTTACGCCTGACGAACGGACACAGCGGCTGATAGCGGCCTTGCGGGCGGCAGACGTGGAGCAGGCCGCCTTTTTCGTCACCACTGGCAGGCTTGCAGAACCCGATGGCGCTGGCGGAGAGGAACGGATCGCCGCTTATGTCGCCGCGGGCCACGTCATCGCCAATCACAGCCACAATCACACGCGCCTGAGCCAGACCGAGCAAGGGGATTATCTTGATGATCTTGATCGCGCTGCGGCGTGGCTGGCTGGCCGTCCGGGCTATCGCCCGTGGTTCCGCTTTCCTTACCTTGACGAAGGCGCGCGCGACAAGGCCAAGCGCGACGCCTTGCGCGAAGGTCTGGAGCTGCGCGGCTTGCGAAACGGCTATGTTACCGCCGATGGGTCCGACTGGCACCTCGAACGGCTGACCTTGGATGCCAAGCGTGCCGGGCAAACAATGGATATGGCGGCGCTTCGCAAGCTCTATCTGCAATCGCAGTTGAGCGGGGTCGCTTATCATGAAGCGCTATCGCGGCGCGCCCTGGGCCGCGTCCCGCCGCAGATGTTGTTGCTCCACGAAACCGATCTGGCGGCGCTCTTCATCGCCGATCTGGTGGCAGAACTGCGGGCGGACGGCTGGTCCATCATCACCGCAGACGAAGCCTATGCTGACGAAGAGCTGGCTGCGGCCATGCCGGATGTGCCCTATTCCCAAGGCACTCTGATTGGATCAATGGCATGGGAACGGGGCGTGCGGCCACCGCTCAGCCCGATCTGGATGGGCACCGAAATGATGACCTGGCAGTTCGAACAGCGCGTGTTGGTTGGTCCCAAGACTGACTGACCGCGGAATAGCCCAATAGCTCGCTTGGCCTGTGGCACGCTTTGCGGCTAAGGCCCGGCCCTATGCCCAAGCACTCGGCCCCAGCCTTCCCCGCATGAACCAGGTCTTTGCCAATATGGGCTGGCTGCTCGGCGGGCGCGGGTTCAACGCAGTGCTGAGCCTTGTCTACCTCGCCATCGCCGCGCGCACCTTGGGCACCGACGGGTTCGGGCACTTTGCGCTGATCATCGCATTGGGGCAGGCAGTGACCGGGTTTTCCAGCTTCCAGACCTGGCAATTCATCGTCCGCTGGGGAGCTGACCCCGACAATCCCGGCGTCGATCTCCAGCGCGCACTTGAGGCGACGGGGTTTGCCGTGGCGCTTGACGGCGTCTCGGTAGCGGTCGGCACGCTGGCGTCTGCGGTGCTGGTGCTGACCGCGCCCTTGTGGCTCGATGTGCCGCCCCATCTGATGTGGCTGACCTTCATCTACTGCGTGATATCGCTGCTGACGATCCGCACTACGCCGACGGGGATGCTGCGGCTCCATTCCGAATATGGCAAGGCGACCTGGGCCGAGGCGGTGCAGCCGATCATTCGCACCACCGGGGCGGGGCTGGCGCTGTGGCTGATGCCCGATGTGACCGGCTTCATCCTCGCCTTCGCCGCATCCGAGATCGGCACCGCCATTGCCCTGTGGGTGGTGGCTGTGAGGGTGCAGCCCGTCAGCCTTGCCTCAATCAGCCTCAAGGCAATCCCCGCCCGGCACAAGGATGCCTGGCGTTTTGTCTTGTCGACCAACATGTCGGGCAGCCTCGCGGTGGCGGGCAAGCAGGTGATGATCCTGCTGGTCGGCACTTTCGGCGGGGCCTATCTGGCGGGGGGCTTCCGTATCGCCAACCAGCTGGGCGTGGCGCTGATCGCGCTGGCGCAGACCATCTCCAAGGCGATCCTGCCCGAGCTGGTCCAGTCGCGCGACGGGGCCGTGGAGATCGCGCGGCGAATGGCCAATATCGCCGCCGTCGCGGGCGTCGCGGCGGTTGTGAGCGCGATCCTGTTCGGCCGCCCCGGCATCGCGCTGATTGCGGGCGAGGAGTTCACCGGCTTTTACTGGGCGATGATCATCCTCAGCATTGCGGGCGCGGTGGAGCTGGTAGGGGCGAGCCTTGAAAGCCTGCTAATCTCGGCAGGCAAGGCGCATGTCGCCTTCCTTGTGCGGCTGTTCCCGACGATTCTTGCACTGCTGATGCTGGAAATGGCGATCGACTGGAAGGGCGCGCAGGGCGCGGGCTTTGCGGTGCTCGGATCGAGCGTGCTGACGGTGGTCGGTTTCTACCTCGCCATCGTGAACCTCAAGCAGTTCCGGCTGGTGGTGGACGAGCCGGAAGATGCCGCCACCCCGCCGACGCAGCCGCCTAACACGTCGGCCTGAAGAACTGGCGATATTCGTCGAGCGGCTCAAGCTCCATCGCCGCCAGCAATTCATCGATCTGGTCCGGCTGTTCAAGCAGTCGCGGTTGCATTGTCCCGTCCATGCACCAGAACTGCGTGGCGAAACGCTGCTTGCCGGTCAGCTTCAGCGTGATCCGGTCATAGAGATAGGCGTAGTTGCCCGGGCTGACCTCCTTGGCGGCGAGCAGCGGCTCCATCAGGCGCAGCACTTCAAGCTGGAAGGCCGGATCATGGTCGGCATGCTGCACCAGCAGCCAGGCGG
>RDXA01000262.1 GCA_004292705.1 Sphingomonadales bacterium
CGCGGAATCGGCGATGTGGCGCTGCCAGATGTGCGGCTCGGTCGGTTTGGCGATGAGGTTCTGGCGACTATTCTCGTCCAGCACCAGCGCGGCGAAGGTCTCGAGCCGCGCCATCCCCGCCGTGTCGGTTAGCCCCGCGACATAAGCGCGGGCTTCTTCCTCGGTGGTAATCATGCCGCGATCCTGCGCCGGGCGTGGACCAGCAGGGCGGAGAGCGCTGCCGGCGTCACCCCCGGCACCCGCCCTGCCGCAGCCAGAGTGCCGGGCGCGGCCTTGCTGAGGCGCTCGACCATCTCGTTGGAGAGCCCTGGCACCTCGGCATAGGGGAAGTCCTCGGGCAGTGGCAGCGCCTCGCTGGCGCGCAGATCCCTGAGTTCAGCGTCCTGCCGCGCGAGGTAGGGCGCATAGGCGGCATCCTCCGCCATCTCCTCGGCCAGGAGCGGGTCGAGCGCGGTGATTTCCCCCAGCCACGGGGCGAGCGCGTGTGGGGTGACGCCGTCATAGCGCAGCCACTCGGCGAGCGGCTTCTCCCCCTGATCGCGCCGCACAGGCAGACCAAGATCGGCGAGCTCGCGGGCGTGGACCCTCTGCGAATGTTTCACGTGAAACATTTCGCGGGCTTCCTCGCGGCGTTCCCACCACTGAAGACGTTCCGCGCCGATGCAACCAGCCTCGATGCCGAGCCCCGTCAGACGCGTCGCGGCATTGTTGGCACGCAGGCGGAGGCGGTATTCGGCGCGGGCGGTGAGCATCCGGTAAGGCTCTGAGACGCCCTGGAGAGTCAGATCGTCGACCATCACCGCGATATAGCTGTTAGCACGGTCAAGGGGTGGTGCCTGCTTGCCGAGGGCTGCGGCAGCCGCTTCCAGACCGGCGACCAGCCCCTGCGCGGCTGCTTCCTCATACCCGGTCGTCCCGTTGATTTGTCCAGCGCAATAAAGGCCGGGGATCGCCCGCACCTGCAAGTCCGGGGTCAGCGCACGCGGATCGATGTGATCATATTCGACCGCATAGCCAGGCTGCACGATCACGGCCCGCTCGCAACCCGGCATGGTACGCACGACCTGCGCCTGCACGTCCACGGGAAGCGAAGTGCTGATGCCATTGGGATAGACCATGTGGGTGTCCAACCCCTCCGGCTCAAGGAACACCTGATGTCCCTCCCTGTCGCCAAAGCGGTGGATCTTGTCCTCGATCGAGGGGCAATAACGCGGTCCCGCCGCCGCAATCGCGCCCGAAAACAGTGGCGAGCGGTGAAGGTTCGCGCGGATCGCATCGTGCCCCGCCTGCGTCGTCCGGGTGATCGCGCAAAACACTTGCGGATTGACCCGCCTCGGCGTGAGTGGCGACATGGTCCAACCTTCGCCATCGGAGGGTTGCTCCTCCAGCACCGCCCAATTGATCGTTCGCCCATCGAGCCGCGGCGGGGTGCCCGTCTTGAGGCGGGCCATCGGTAAGGCGGCACCGCGCAGCTGCTTGGCAAGGCGGAGCGCGGCGTTCTCGCCGATCCGCCCCCCCTCGAAGCGCTCCTCGCCGCGGAACAGGACGCCGCCGAGAAAAGTGCCGGTGCACAGCACCACGCGAGGCGCATCGATGATCGCGCCATCAGCCAGCTCAAGCCCGGCGACCACCCCACCCTTCAGCACCAGCGCAGCGGCTTCACCCTCGACTAGCGTCAGATTGTCTTGTGTGCGCACCATATGCTGCACCGCTGCCTTGAAGCGCACCCGGTCAGCCTGAGCGCGCGGGCCCCAAACAGCACTGCCCT
>RDXA01000263.1 GCA_004292705.1 Sphingomonadales bacterium
GCTTCGGTCGGGCGATCATTCATGCTCATGTTGAGCGCGCGCGCCTGCGCGAACCCGGCGATGCCAAGCGGGTTGATGGTACCTTCCGCCCCGCCCGCCAGCATCACGTCGGCATCGTCAGCCATGATCATGCGTGCCGCATCGCCGATGGAATGCGCGCCGGTCGAGCACGCCGTCACCACCGCATGGTTCGGCCCCATGAAGCCGTATTTGATCTGCACCTGCCCGGTGATGAGGTTGATAAGCCGCCCGTGGACGAAGTGCGGCGACACCCGTCCGGGGCCGCGTTCATGCAGGTTGACGCTCTCGATTTCGATCCCCGGCAGACCACCGATCCCGGAGCCGATGGAACAACCGGTGCGTTCCTTTTCGGCCTGGGTCATGTCGGTAAGGCCCGCATCTTCCAGCGCCTGCCCGGCGGCATCAATCCCGTAGACGATGAAGGGATCGACCTGCCGCTGCACCTTGTGATCGACCCGCTTGTCGGGATCGAAGCCCCAGGGGTGATCCTTGCCCTTCACTTCGCAGGCGATGGTGCATTTCTGGTTCGAGGCATCGAAGCGGGTGATTTGCCCCGCCCCGCTTTCACCAGCAATAAGGTTCGCCCACGTCGTCTCGACATCGGCTCCAAGCGGGGTGACTAGGCCAAGCCCGGTAACAACCACACGGCGCATTCGCGTTCTCCGAAAAAGCAACAGGCCCAACCCCCAGAGGGCTGAGCCTGTCTAGACCCCGATCCGTGTGGCCGCAAACATGCTGAGGCACAAATGCCCCGCCTTTTGCCCGAGGGCGCAAGACGTGCGGGCGGACACGGACGCCAGGGCGTTGCCCGAGGGACTTAGCCCTTGTGTTCTTCGATATACTTGGTGGCGTCGCCGACCGTGGTGATCTTCTCGGCCGCGTCGTCGGGGATTTCGACGCCGAACTCCTCTTCGAAGGCCATCACCAGTTCAACGATGTCGAGGCTGTCGGCACCGAGATCGTCGATGAAGCTCGCATCCTGAGTGACCTTGTCAGCCTCGACGCCGAGGTGCTCGACGACAATCTTGGCCACCCGATCGGCAGTATCGCTCATGGTATTCCCTCTACGAAATGGGGTTTGATAATCTGGCCCCGCCCTAAAGAATGGTGCGAGCGGTTGCAAGTGGGCAGCCATCACAATCCTCGCCTTCGCAGGCTGCCTCTTTGCGGGCGGGTTAGATAGGCAGCGTGTCAGCAGGCGTCACCACGATCACCACCCGACGGTTTTGCCGTCGCCCGGTCGCATCGCGGTTCGAGGCCACCGGATCCGTTGCGCCCAGTGCCACCACCTGCATGCGCTTCGCGTCGAACCCACCTGCGGTCAGCGCTGCGCTGACAGCTTCGGCTCGGCGGCGTGACAGAATGAGATTGTGCTGCGGATCACCTTCGTTCGATGCGTGCCCTTCAACCTTGGCCCCCCTTATTCCTACCGCTGCAAGCTCACTGGCGAGCGTGCGCAGCATGGCATCCTGAGGTGGATCAATCGCGCTTGTGTCAAAGCCGAATAGCAGGCGATTGTTCAATCCCAGCAGGTAGTTGCCGCCACCATCCTCGAACCCGCGTTTGATCAGGGCCTCGCGCTGTGCGGCCGTAAAGGCCATGGCAGACGACGGCGGAACAGTCTGACAAGCGGAAAGGCCCGCGATCGCCAAAACCATCAACAGCCATTGGACAAGAGAAGAGAGATTTCTGTTCATTGGGGAACAACCCCTCGCTTTTCGGCATACATCCGCTGGTCGGCCACCC
>RDXA01000264.1 GCA_004292705.1 Sphingomonadales bacterium
GTCCTGCGCCGGATCATGCGCCGTGCCATGCGCCACGCCCACCTGCTTGGCGCATCCGAACCGCTGATGCACCGCCTTGTCCCCGCGCTGGTGACCGAAATGGGCCAGGCCTATCCCGAACTTGCGCGCGGCCAGGCTTTGATCGAGGAGGTGCTCGAGCGCGAGGAAACCCAGTTCCGCCGCACACTCGACAAGGGTCTGAAATTGCTGGATGAAGCCACCGGTGATCTCGCCACTGGCGGGGAGCTCGATGGCGAAGTCGCCTTCCGCCTCTACGATACCTACGGCTTCCCCTATGACCTCACCGAGGATGCGCTGCGTGTGCGTGGCATCGGGGTCGACCGCGCCGGCTTCGACGCCGCCATGGCCCGCCAGAAAGCCGCCGCCCGCGCCGCCTGGAAGGGGTCTGGCGATGCGGCATCAGGCGAAGTCTGGTTCGATATTGCCGAACGCGAAGGTGCGACCGAGTTCACCGGCTATGCCGCCACCAGCGGCGAAGGCCGGGTGGTCGCGATCGTCAAGGACGGAACCGAGGTCGTCACCGCGTGCGCGGGTGATGATGTGGTGCTGCTTACAAACCAGACGCCGTTCTATGGTGAAAGCGGCGGGCAGACCGGCGATGCCGGTGCCTTAAGCAATGTCAAAGGCTTGCGGGCGACTGTTTCCGATACTGCCAAGCCTTTGGGCCGTCTCCACGCACATCAGGTTCGCATTGAAGAGGGTGCGGTTGCCGTGGGCGATACGGTTGAAATGAAGGTCGATGCCGAGCGGCGCGACCGCATCCGCGCCAACCACTCGGCGACGCACCTTGTCCACGCTGCCCTGCGCAACCGTCTCGGCGGGCATGTAACGCAGAAGGGCAGCATGGTCGCTGAGGACCGCCTTCGCTTCGATTTCTCTCACCCCGTCGCGCTGAGCCCGGATGACATCGCCGCGATCGAAGCCGAGGTGAATGCCGAAATCCGCGCCAACGAGGCGGTCAGCACCCGCCTGATGACCCCTGACGATGCCGTGGCAGCAGGTGCTTTGGCGCTGTTCGGGGAGAAGTACGGCGATGAAGTGCGCGTGCTCGCCATGGGCCGCGCGGGCAGGGAAGGGCGCAATTACTCGGTCGAACTGTGCGGTGGCACCCATGTTCGCGCCACGGGCGATATCGGCGTGTTCCGGATCGTTTCGGAAAGCGCGGTGTCATCGGGTATTCGCCGGATCGAGGCGATGACGGGCGAGGGCGCGCGTCAGTGGCTGGTGGGGCGTGAAGAGGCGCTCAAGGCTGCGGCAGGCGTGATCCGCGCCACCCCCGAGGACGTCCCCGTACGCCTTGCGGCCTTGCTTGAGGAGCGCAAGCGGCTGGAAAAGGAGCTCGCCGAGGCCAGAAAGGCGCTGGCCTTGGGTGGTGGCGGTTCGGGCGGCAGCGCGGCCGTAGCGGACGAGAACATTGCAGGCGTCACCTTCTCCGGACAGGTGCTCGAAGGGCTTGATCCCAAGGAACTGCGCCCCCTGCTCGATGCGGCCAAGCAGCGCATGGGATCGGGCGTGGCGGCGGTGATCGCGGTCAATGACGGCAAGGCAAGCATCGCCGCAGCGGTGACCGATGATCTCACCGGCCGCTTCAGCGCGGTCGATCTGGTGCGCGCAGGCGTGGAAGCGCTGGGCGGCAAGGGTGGTGGAGGCCGTCCCGACATGGCGCAAGGCGGCGGTCCGGACGGCGCGAAGGCAGCCGATGCGCTGGCAGCGGTGAAAGCCGTGATTGCGCCATAGGGCCAAA
>RDXA01000265.1 GCA_004292705.1 Sphingomonadales bacterium
TACATCCTGCTGCTGAGCGAGTTCACCCCGCTCGATCCGCATTTCATCATGGACCGGCTGAGGAAGGGCGAGGGCTATTTCAACTACCAGCAGACCAGCTGGGCCGATGACTATCCGCTGACCGCCGAAGACCGCCGGATGTGGGCGCAAATGCGCATGCCCGCGACCGACATCGCCGATGTCACCGGCTCCACCTATACCTACCTCGCCAACGGACGCGGGCCGAAGGAGGGGCTGGAGTATCTGTTCAATCCGGGCGAGCGGGTGCGTCTGCGCGTGATCAACGGCGCGGCGCAGACCTTCTTCAACCTGCGCATCCCCGGCCTTCCCATGACGGTGATCGCCGCCGATGGCCAGAACGTGAAGCCGGTGGAGGTCGACGAATTCCAGATCGGCACCGCCGAGACCTACGACGTGATGATCGAACCCAGCGCCGATGCCTATACCATCGTCGCCGAGAGCATGGACCGTTCCGGCATGGCGCTCGCCACGCTGGCGAGCCGTCCGGGGGCCCGCGCGCCGATCCCGCCGCCACGCAAGCCGCCGCTGCTCGACATGGGCGACATGGGCATGAACCATGGGGACAACGGCAGCGCCGGGCACAGCATGGAGGGCATGACAATGCGCGACACGCTGCTCTTGCCGCCCGATGTGAAACTGGGGCCGGGCATCGACATGGTATCCATGGCGCCGGTCGACAAGCTCGGCGATCCCGGCCTCGGCTTGCGCGGTGTCGATCACCGCGTTTTGAATTACCGGATGCTGTCGGCGCGCGAGCCCAATGCCGACACCCGCGAGCCCTCGCGCCTGCTCGAGCTGCACCTCACCGGCAATATGGAGCGCTACATGTGGTCGTTCGACGGCGAGATGTATTCCGCCGTCAGCGATGTGCCGATCCGCTTCGCGTGGAACGAGCGGGTGCGGGTGAAGCTCGTCAACAACACCATGATGGCGCACCCGATCCACCTGCACGGGATGTTCTTCACGCTGGTCAACGGCGAGGATCCTGCCCGCCAGCCGCGCAAGAACATCGTGATCGTCCAGCCGGGTGCGAGCGCGCAGTTCGATCTCACCGCCAATGAACCGGGCGACTGGGCGTTTCACTGCCACCTGCTCTACCACATGCACGGCGGGATGATGCAGACCGTGACGGTGATGGGGCCGGAGGCGGGCACGTGAGACGCGCGCTATCTCTGCTCGCGCTGCTCGGCGCTGCGCCGCTCTGCGCGCAAGACCCGCATGCGGGGCACGACATGGGCGATATGCAGCAGCCTGCCTCCCCCGGCCCGACCATGGAGACCCCGCCGCCGCCTGAAGCCGGCAGCGGGCCACCGCGTGCTGCCGACGCGATCTGGGGAGCCGAGGCGATGGCCGCCTCGCGCGATGAGCTGCGCCGCACCCATGGCGATTTCCCGGTGTTCTGGTTCCAGGGCGACCGTCTTGAAACCCAGATCCGGCAAGGCGAGGACCTCTACCTTTGGGACATTCAGGGCTATTACGGCACCCCGACCCAGCGCCTGTGGTTCAAGAGCGAGGGCGAAGGCGCATTCGGGTCTTCGCCGGAGGATGCCGAGGTGCAGGCGCTCTACGCCCGCGCCTTCGCACCCTTCTGGGATCTTCAGGCCGGTATCCGCCACGATATCGCCGGGCCCGATACGACCCACACGGTGATCGGCATTCAGGGCCTTGCGCCTTACATGTTCGAGGTCGACGCCGCGCTGTTCGTCTCGCACAGGGGCGATGTGACCGCGCGCATCGAGGC
>RDXA01000266.1 GCA_004292705.1 Sphingomonadales bacterium
GTGTGGAGCGCCTCCATCAGGTCGATCCCGCTCATCCCGTCAATCGCGGCGTGGTGGACCTTGGTGACGAAGGCGAAACAGCCGGGCGGATAGCCCTCGACCGCATCGAGCCCCTCGACCACCGTGAACTCCCACGGCGGCCGATTGAGATCGAGCGGGCGGGCATGGATGCGCGCGGCCTGAATGCACAGCTGCCGCCAGTCGCCGGGCTTGGGCAGGGCGACATGGCGCACGTGATATTCGAGATCGAAGTCGGGATCCTCGACCCAGTAGGGATAATCGAGATCGAACGGCACCCGCACCAGCCGCTGGCGCATGGTGCGCGACAATTGCATCCGCGATCCGATGAACTGGAGAATGTCCTTGAACCGCACGAACCCGCCCGGGGCGGTCGCCGGATTGTAGATCAGGACTGAGCCGATATGCATCGGCGAATTCGGCGATTCCAGCGCGACGAACGAGGAATCCATGCCTTGCAACTGGCGCAAGGGTTTCTCCCGCAGACCACCCGGCATACGAGCGGCTTCGGCCCGTTTTCGGGCTCTGTAAGGGAAGCTAGGCGCAACGGAGAGGCAAAGCAAGCTGACGCAAGCGGCAGGAATTGCCGTAACGGAAGTCCAAATGAAATATTATTGCGTTGCGCGTACCCCAGACAGAGCCTCGGCGCAGGCATGGGCGCTCGCCCAGGCCCATTGGAAGTTGTAGCCGCCAAGCCAGCCGGTGACGTCGACCGCCTCGCCGATGGCGTAGAGGCCGGGCACCTTGTTGGCCTCCATCGTCCTGCTGGAGAGTTCCGCCGTGGCAATGCCCCCAGCGGTAACTTCGGCCTTGGCATAGCCCTCGGTGCCGTTGGGTGCGAAGCGCCAGTCGGCGAGCCTCGCCTGCGCTGCGCGCAAGTCCTTGTCGGACAGGTTGCCCAATTCACGCTCCAGGGCGAGCCGGTCGGCCAGCGCATCGGCGAGGCGATCGGGCAGGCGTTCCCTCAGCAAGGTGCGCAGGTGCGTGCGGGGCCGGTCGCGCTTGGCTTCCAGCAGCCAGTCGCTCGCGGCCTCGGGCAGGAAGGTGATCCCGACCGGCTCGCCATGCCGCCAATAGGACGAGACTTGCAGGATCGCCGGGCCGGACAGCCCCTTGTGGGTGAACAGCGCAGCCTCGGCGAATTCTGCCTTTCCGGCGCGGGCGCACACCGGGGCGGCGACGCCGGAGAGGTCACGGAATAGCGCGTCCTCGCCGCCGAGCGTCAGAGGGACAAGGGCGGGGCGGGGCTCCACCACTTTCAGACCGAACTGGCGGGCAAGGCGGTAGGCAAAGTCGCTCGCGCCCATCTTGGGGATCGAAGGCCCGCCGGTGGCGATCACCAGCGCGGGGGCCTGCCACTTGCGGCCATCGTCCGCGGTAACGGTGAATTGGCCGTCCTCGGAGCGGGCAAGGCTGGCGATGTCCACGCCGCAGGTCAGCGTCACGTACTCGGGCGGGCATTCGTCGATCAGCACCGCCACGATCTGTTTGGCCGAGCCGTCGCAGAACAGCTGGCCGAGGGTCTTTTCGTGCCACGCGATCCCGTGATTCTCGACTAGCGCGATGAAATCAGCGGGCGTGTAGCGGGCCAGCGCGCTCTTGGCGAAATGGGGGTTGGCGGAGAGGTAATTGGCAGGACCTGCGCCGAGGTTGGTGAAGTTGCAACGCCCACCGCCCGAAATCAGGATCTTTTTCCCTGGAGCCTCGGCCTTCTCCAGCAACGCCACCTTAAGCCCG
>RDXA01000267.1 GCA_004292705.1 Sphingomonadales bacterium
GGGCCGATCTGGGCTATGATATCGGCGAGCTGCTCACCGCCAAGGGCTACGATCCCGTCAAGATGGTCAAGGCGGGCGAGGGCTTCTATTCCTCATTGGGCCTCGCGCCGCTGCCCGAGACCTTCTGGCAGCGTTCGCAGATCATCAAGCCGCGCGACCGCGAAGTCGTCTGCCATGCCTCCGCTTGGGATGTCGACAACAAGAACGACCTGCGCATCAAGATGTGCATCAAGACCAATGCCGATGACTTCGTGGTGATCCACCATGAACTCGGCCACAATTACTACCAGCGCGCCTATAACAAGCAGGATGTGCTGCACCTCAGCGGAGCCAATGACGGTTTCCATGAGGCGATCGGCGACATGATCGCGCTGTCGATCACGCCGGAATATCTGGTGCAGATCGATATGCTTGCGCCCGATCAGGTGCCCAGCGCCGACAAGGACATCGGCCTGCTGCTGCGCCAGGCGATGGACAAGGTCGCCTTTCTGCCGTTCGGTCTGCTGCTCGACCGCTATCGCTGGGGTCTCTACGATGGTTCGATCCCGGAGACCGCCACCAACACCGGCTGGAACGATCTGCGGCGCGAATATCAGGGGGTCGTGCCCCCGGTGCCGCGCGATCCGGCGGGCTTTGATGCCGGGGCGAAGTATCACATTCCGGGCAATGTCAGCTACACCCGCTACTTCCTCGCGCGGCTGCTCCAGTTCCAGTTCTACAAGGCCGCCTGCGACACCGCCGGGTGGAAGGGGCCGCTCCATCGCTGCTCGTTCTATGGCAACAAGGATGTTGGCGCGAAGCTCAATGCGATGCTCGAAATGGGCGCGTCCAAGCCCTGGCCTGACGCACTGGAAGCCTTCACCGGCGAGCGGCAGATGAATGGCACTGCGATGGTGGAATATTTCGCGCCGCTGATGCGTTGGCTGGAAGAGCAGAACAAGGGCGAGGTCGCGGGCTGGTAATGCGGAACAAGGGTCGATGGATCGTGGGGGTGGCGGCGTCAGCGACGCTTGCCGCCTGTGCGCCCGTCGCGGAACCTGGCGCCGGCGGGGGAGCAGCCATGCCGCCCACCCTGTTCGTCGCGGCCAAGCGCGGTAACACGCTGTCGAAGGTCGATCTGGCCACCGGCAAGGAAGTCCTGCGCCTGCCGAGTTGCACCAATCCGCATGAACTCGCCACGTCACCCGATGGCCGCCATGTCGCGCTTGCCTGCTATGGCGGGACGAGCGTCGATATCTTCGCCACGGACACGCTTGATCGCGTGGCCAGCGTCGATCTGGGGACGAACGCTCGCCCGCACGGGATTGTCTGGCACTCCGGCGGCGATCTCTATGTCACCGCCGAAGGCCGCAAGTCGATCTTCTGGCTGCGCAATCCCTTGAGCGAGACCCGCGAAAGCTTCGAATTCGGCACGGGCAAGGACGGCAGCCACATGCTTGCCGTAAGCCCAGATGCGCGCACCGCGTGGACCACCGATCTCGGCTCACGCACAGTAACCCGCGTCGACCTGCTGACCCGCCGCGCTCCGCTGTCGGTGACGGTGGGCGAGGAACCCGAAGGCATCGCCCTTGCGCCAGATGGCAAGACGCTGTGGGTCTCGGCGCGCGGCTCCAATCAGGCTTTCGCGCTCGATCCAGTGACCATGCAGGTGCGCGAGACGGTTGCAACGGGGCGCTTTCCGTTGCGCATCGCGGTCCGCCCGCAAGGCGACGTTGCTGTCACGTCCGATCTTCAGGACGGCAG
>RDXA01000268.1 GCA_004292705.1 Sphingomonadales bacterium
CAGGCCTTCGTCACCACCGAGGACGGCACCAACCTCCTTGCGGGCTACAAGCGTGCGGCGAATATCCTCAAGAAGGAAGGTTTCGAACCCACCTCCGATCGTCTCGAGCGTAGTCGAGAGACCGAGGGCGTCTCGACTTCGCTCGACGCGAACGGGAGCCTTTCCTACACGCCCGATCCGGCCGAAAAGGCGCTGGTCGACGCGCTCGATTCTGCCGCTCCGCGCGCTGCCGCGGCGGTCGAGGCCGAGCAGTTTGCCGATGCGATGGCGGCGCTCGCCACCTTGCGCGCTCCCATCGACCGGTTCTTTGAAGAGGTGACCGTCAACGACGCCGATGCGGACAAGCGCGCCGCCCGTCTTGCCCTGCTGGCGCGTTTTCGCGATGCGGTGCACCAGGTTGCGGATTTCAGCCGGATCACAGGGTGACGTTTCGCTTTCTGGACTGTGTCTCAGGTGTCTCATGGTTCAGCCATGCCTTGCCGAAGCTTAACAGGATGACGTGAAGTGCAAACAGTCTACACCTTCGGTGGCAACGCCAACCACTCCGATCCGCGCCAGAAGGACAAGACTGTCACCGGCGGCAAGGGCGCGAACCTTGCCGAAATGGCGAGCATCGGCTTGCCGGTCCCCCCGGGCTTCACCATCACCACCGAAGAATGCGTTGCCTATCTGAAGGATGGCGCGGACTTTTCGGACAGTTTGCGAAGTGCGGTGGCCGAGGCGCTGAAGCATGTCGAAGCCACCGTGGGCAAGAACTTCGGCGATCCGGCGGACCCTCTGCTGGTTTCGGTCCGTTCCGGCGCGCGGGTCTCGATGCCCGGGATGATGGACACAGTGCTCAACCTCGGGCTGAACGATGCGACCGTGGCGGGGCTGGCCGCATCATCGGGCGATGCGCGTTTCGCCTGGGACAGCTACCGCCGTTTCATCCAGATGTATTCCGACGTGGTGCTCGGCATCGATCACGGACTGTTTGAAGAAGCGCTGGAGATCGCCAAGGAAGACAGGGGCTTCTACAACGACACCGAGATGGCGGCTGAAGACTGGCAGGCGCTGGTGGCCGAGTATAACGGCATCGTTGCAGAGGAGCTTGGTCGTCCGTTCCCGCAGGATGTCCACGAACAGCTGTGGGGCGCGATCCGCGCCGTGTTCGACAGCTGGGACAGCGACCGCGCCAAGGTCTACCGGCGCCTCAACGACATTCCGGGCGACTGGGGCACCGCGGTCAACGTGCAAGCGATGGTGTTCGGCAACATGGGCGAAACCAGCGCGACCGGCGTCGCCTTCACCCGCGATCCAGCGACCGGCAACCGGGCCTATTACGGCGAATACCTGATCAACGCGCAGGGTGAGGACGTGGTCGCGGGCATCCGCACCCCGCAATACCTCACCAAAGCCGCGCGCGATGCGGCCGGGGCCAAGCCACTGTCGATGGAAGAGGCTCTGCCTGAGGCTTACTCCGAATTGGCGCGCGTGTTCGACCTGCTGGAACTTCATTACAAGGACATGCAGGACATTGAATTCACAGTCGAACGCGGCAAACTGTGGATGCTCCAGACGCGCTCTGGCAAGCGCACCGCCAAGGCCGCGCTCAAGATGGCGGTCGACATGGTGGGCGAGGGCCTGATCGACGAACGTGAAGCGGTGCGACGAGTCGATCCCATGGCGCTCGACCAGTTGCTCCACCCGACGCTCGATCCCAAGGCCGAGCGCAATGTGCTGACCACCGGGCTCCCCGCAT
>RDXA01000269.1 GCA_004292705.1 Sphingomonadales bacterium
GCGCTGGGCCTGCTTGAGGCCGAGGCTGATGCGACGCTTGTCGCTGTCGACCTCGAGCACCATCACATCGACTTCCTGCGAGGTCGAGACGATCTTGCCGGGGTGGACGTTCTTCTTGGTCCAGCTCATTTCCGAAACGTGGACCAGGCCTTCGATGCCCGCTTCCAGTTCCACAAAGGCGCCGTATTCGGTGATGTTGGTCACCTGACCCGACAGCTTCATGCCGACCGGATACTTGGCGGCCACGCCATCCCACGGATCGCTTTCAAGCTGCTTCATGCCGAGGCTGATGCGCTGGGTATCGGCATTGATGCGGACGATCTGCACCTTCACGGTGTCGCCGATGGCGATCACTTCGCTGGGGTGATTGACGCGCTTGTAGCTCATGTCGGTGACATGCAGCAGGCCGTCGATGCCGCCGAGATCCACGAACGCGCCGTAATCGGTGATGTTCTTGACCACGCCGTCGATGATCTGGCCTTCGACCAGATCGTTGATCAGCTCGCTGCGCTGTTCGGCGCGGGTCTCTTCGAGCACCGCACGGCGCGAAACGACGATGTTGCCGCGGCGGCGATCCATCTTGAGGATCTGGAACGGCTGCGGAATGTCCATCAGCGGGGTGACATCGCGCACGGGGCGGATGTCGACCTGCGAGCCGGGGAGGAATGCCACGGCGCCATCGAGGTCGACAGTGAAGCCGCCCTTGACGCGGCCGAAGATGCGGCCCTCGACGCGCTTGCCTTCACCGAATTCGCTTTCCAGCTTGTCCCATGCGGCTTCGCGGCGGGCGCGGTCACGCGACAGCATCGCTTCGCCGTCAGCGTTCTCGACACGGTCAACGAAGACTTCGACTTCGCCGCCAACGGTCAGGCCGTGGTCGTCATCGCCGCGGCTGAATTCCTTGAGAGAGATGCGGCCTTCGCTCTTGAGGCCAACGTCGATCACGGCAAAGCCGTTCTCGATCGCGGTGACGGTGCCCTTGACGACGCGGCCCTCAAAGCCGTCTTCGCCGGCGCCGCCGAGCTGTTCATTGAGCATCGCCTCGAAATCGGCGCGCGTTGGGTTGGCAGTAGTCGCCATATAGTCAGATATCCTGTTCACATTTGCTACCGGCCACCGGTTTTTCCGGGGTCTTAAACTGCTTCCCGTGCACCATTGCGCGGGCTGGCAGGGCAAGAGGCCGAGTTCTCCGCGTCGCCGGATGCGAAAACGCGAAGGTTCTTCCTATCGGTAAGGATGGGTTGAACGGCCGCGCGCCTAGGCGACAGCGGTGCAAAAGGCAAGGGGATTCGCCCCCTGACCGATGGCCAGTGCCGTTCACGTGGCGCGTTGTTGGAGACACATGAGACACTGTCATGAAAGCGAAAACCCCGCAGCGCCCATGCCACGCGGCCCGGACCACAAGCGAGGACAATCGAAAACGGGCGCGCGACTCATGGCGCAGGACTTTCGTGCAAGGCTGCAGTGTGGGAAAGTGCGTCTAGCGTCTGGCGATGCAGTTGCAGACGGCTTCGATGGCCGCTTCGATCGCCGCGTCGCGCCCGAAATGGGTGGTGTCGAGAACCAGCGCGTCTTGCGCCGCGACCAGCGGGGCATCGGCGCGATTGATGTCTCGGGCATCACGCGCGGCAATATCTCGTTCGATTTCGGAGAGGGGCACGGTGATCCCGCGCCCGGTCATCTCCAGCCAGCGCCGCCGCGCGCGTTCCTGAACGCTGGCGGTGACGAACAGCTTCACCC
>RDXA01000425.1:0-8395 GCA_004292705.1 Sphingomonadales bacterium
GTATCCGCTCGAATTAGAGCCATAACCCACCCACCCCCTAACCCCGCCCCAACCCCACCAGCACCCGGTCGAGCTCCTGTAAAAACCGCGAGCGGTCCGCCTTGCTGAACGGCGCGGGGCCGCCGCCGATCCCGTCCATCCCCGCCCGCAGGTCGGCCATGATCGCGCGGGTGGCGATGGCCCCGCCGATGCTGGCGGGGGTGAATGCCTCGCCGTTGTGTTTCAGCACCCGCGCGCCCGCTTTCAGGCAGCGTTCGGCCAGCAATATGTCGGCGGTGATGACCACGGATCGCGCATCGGCGGCTTCCGCGATCCAGTCATCGGCTGCATCAAAACTGTCCGACACCACCACGCGCTTGATGCGGGGGGACGCGGGGATGCGGAAGGGCGCGTTGCTGACCACGCGCACCTCGGCGCGGAACCGCTCGGCGACGCGATAGATCTCGTCCTTCACCGGGCAGGCGTCGGCATCGATCAGGATGGTGATGGTTGACATGGCGCCGCTCTAGCCGAGGGGGCGGCGCGTGGGGAGGGGGTGTTGCCGCCCCTTTCCTACTCCCGATCCCTTTGTCATGGTCGCCCCATGATTCTGCACCGCAACCGCTGCCTGCCCCGGCGCATGGCGACCGGCGCATCCAGCGGCTTCGCAACCGGGGCACTTTTTTCCGGTTCTGGACTGTGTCTCATGTGTCTCCAACACGCGCCGCTGCCCGGTGGCGGCCGGCGGGATTAGGTGATTGGGGCAAAGCGTGCTACATCCTCCCCCGCTGACGTCGAAATTTGCGACGGACTTCGAAATTTGTGCTCCGCCGCTTGCCACGGGTTCAGCCCACAGGCCCCGGCGTAAACCAGACGACGACTTCCTTTCATCGGACGATACGACGCACTATCTCGCTCGCATGTCGCGGGCGGGCCAATGATTGTTCTTGAAAGGAACACCCCATGAGCAAGACCGGAACCGTGAAGTTCTTCAACACCGACAAGGGCTATGGCTTCATCCAGCCTGACGATGGTTCGTCGGACAGCTTCGTGCACATCACTGCCGTGCAGGCAGCGGGCATGCACAGCCTCGATAAGGACCAGCGCCTCAATTACGACCTCGAACAGGGTCGCAATGGCAAGGAAAGCGCCGTGAACCTCTCGGCTGCCTGACACGAATACCGGGAGCGGGCCGCAGCGATGCGGCCCGCTGCCTTTTGCTGAATCCCGCCTACCCCCTCCCACAGCAGGACACCCCGATGGCCCAGACCTACGAATTCTGTTGTGAGCGCGCCGATCAGGCCGCTGCGCTGGCCGAAGAGGCCACGCTCGAAAATGTGCGGATGCGCGAACTGCGCTCGGAGAAGACGTGGCGCGGGCTGGCCGAACAGGCGCGCAAGACCATCGAGGAACGCGACAAGGCCGAACGTGCCCGCGCCGAACGGCGTGCGGCAGAATGCCTGGCCACCGCCGAACTGGCGGACGACCCCGTGCATTGACAGGGGGCTGGCCTGCAAGCAGGCGGGTGATCACTCGCCTTTGCGGCCGAACACCTTGCTGCGCAGCCCGCGTCCCGACAGGCCGGGTAGCCCCGGATGGCTGGGGCTGGGCGCGCTGACCGGCACGGGCCGGGGCGTTTGCGGCGGCGGCGGGGGGCTGTCCCCCACCGCGCGCACTTCGAACCGGCCTCCGACCCCCTCGGCCAGCTTGCGCTTCTCGCCCCACTCATTGGCAAGCGCCATCTTGGCGTCCTGATCCGCGGGCATCAGCGCAGCGGGAAAGGCGCGGTCATCAAAGGCGTTCTGCTCGGGCACATGCTCGGGCGCGACAAAGTCGTAGTCAACGTGCTTGAGCGGTACCAGCTCGTAGAGCGGGACATCGCTCGGGGTGGCATCGCCGATCACTGCCCCGGTATCGTGGTGCAGGACGCGATAGGACTGGCTGCGGTCTTCGGGCCCAAAGGTGTCGCCATCGGGGATGATGTAGCCATTGGCCATCGTCGCAATCCGGAGGAAGGCGAGGATCGTCTCGAGATTGGCGGCCCACGGCAGGATGCTGGGCTGGATGACGACCTCGCGCCCCAGCCAGTGGCGCGCGCCGAAGGTGCGGATGCCGACCTTCGCGTCCTCGCCCGGCGCGGCGCGTGGACCGAACAGGACGGGATGGATGTGCAGCGGTCCCGGCACGTCAGTCGAGGCGGCGAGCTGATCGAACAGTTCGCCCCGCAGCAGCAGATCGTTCTGGGTCCAGTGCACCGCGAGCGGCATGGCATGCTCGATCGCGATCCGCGCCATCAGCGCCAGCACCTGCAGCCGCCGTTCGAACTGCGGCCGGTTCGCCCCCGAACGGGGACGGCCGATGGCGTCGAACATTGCCGCGATCTCGGGGTTCTCCTCCACCCCTGCGAACACCCCGTGCGAGACTTCGAGCAGGATGTGGGTGCCCGACCGGGTGATCCGTTCGCGGATGTCGGGGGTGAGAATGCCGTTGTAGGGCGAAGACAGCGCAGGGCGGAACACCTCGGCCGCGCAGGGGCGATCAAGGTATTCGAAGGTTACCATCAACTCGTCGGCCGGATCGAACAGGCGGTAAAAGCGTCCCGGATTGGACTCGGACAGGCTGAAGCCGACGGGCGAGCGCATCCCCTCGATCCGGGTGAAGCTGCGCATGATCGCTTCGAGATCGTGCACCGGCCGGTCGAACAGCAGGGCGGCCTGCAAACGGTTGGGGTAAAGCATGGTGCGAGAAGCCCTGGCAATGGATGTCAGGGTGGGAGCTTACCGCGATGAGGTTAATCCCACGTTGAGATCAACGCATGGTACCGGTGATCCCGCATTCTGCCAGCAGGCTGTCAATCGCCTTGGCCACGCCGAAAAAGCCGGCCTTGGCAAGCGGCCAGGTGGCGCGGTCGAGATCGCCAAGCACTGCGACCACGCGGCCCTTTGCGGCGAGCGGGGCGATCTCGGGCCAGAGCGCATCGCGGGTCCATCCGGCGGGGAGATAGGGCAGCGCAATGCGATGGATACCCGCCTCGGCGAGCAGCGGGGCAAGCGGCTCGCCCGCGCGCCACGCGACCGCAGGGCAAGCGAAGGCAGTAGCAGCCTCGGCCATCCCGCTTGCCAGCGCGCCGGTGGCAAAGCTCTGCGCCGCCGTGCCGATGGCGCCGGGGGAGCGTGCTTCGGGCCGGGCGCCGCCGATCACCAGCGCGGGGCTCGCGGGCAGGGCGAGCGGCGCGTGGTGCGCAGCTTCGTCATGCAGCAACAGCGCGAAAGGCTCGGCGAGGTCAGCACTTGTCACAGGGCCGGGCAGATCGAGCCGTTGGCGGCCATAGTCCTGCGGCTCGCCGAGCGGCTCGGCATCGTCGGCCAGACCCTCGGCTGCCAGAGCGCCTCCGGGCCGCCCGGCGGTGTAGCGGGCGATGTTATCCGCACGGGCGAGGTAGTGCTTGCCTTTGGTATGGAGCCCCGCAACCCAGCGCCACGACAGCGTGTTGGACGCCGCATCGGCGTCCATCAGGTGCCGCAGGAAGAAATCAGCCCCCAGCCGCCAGTCGAGCCGGAGAGTGAAGATCCAGATGCTCGCAAACCACATCCGCGCGTGATTGTGGAGGTAGCCGGTCTCGACCAGTTCCCTCGCCCACACGTCGAAGGCTTCGATCCCGGTGCGGCCCTCGGTCGCTGCGGCGTAGGCGGTACGCAACCCGGCATTGCGCTCCAGCGCGGCAAGAGCGTCGTCACGGCCCTTGCGGTAATCACTCCAGATCGCCGGACGCTGTTCGAGATAGCCCTTGAAGTAGATCCGCCAGAACACCTCGGCGATGAACTTTTCGCCTGCCCGCAAGGAATGCTGTGCCAGCACGGCATCGAGCACCTCGGGCGCTCCGATCAGCCCGGCGTGGAGCCAGGGGGACAGCTGCGAGACATTGCCGCGCCCGCCTTCGTGCGGGCCATCATCGGCATTGCGGGTTTCGGCATAGCGGCGGCCGGCTGCGGGGAGAAACTGGGTGAGGCGGGTCAGTGCGCGCGCCCGGGTCGGGGTAAAGTCCATGCGCGGGCAACCCGTGCGGCCGCATCATGGTTCCCCGTCGGCACCCCTTTCCTGATGCGCCTGGCGGGCCTAAAGTGCCGCACAAGCATGGCGGGAGCACATTGATGACAAGCGGCATGACTGGATTGGCGGCGCTGGCGGCCGTGGTGCTGACGGCGGCCTGCACTTCCGGGACGGATGCGATCGACCCCGAAGGCAAGACCTTCGATGCGGTCGCGCCCGCAGAGGTCGTTACACTCACCGGAACCGAGCCATTCTGGAA
This sequence comes from Sphingomonadales bacterium, assembly GCA_004292705.1. Lineage (GTDB taxonomy): Bacteria > Pseudomonadota > Alphaproteobacteria > Sphingomonadales > Sphingomonadaceae > Erythrobacter. The sequence continues at coordinate 4,289 of RDXA01000425.1, forward strand.
TGTCCGTATCGCAGGCAGCGAGGCGATTTGGACCACGCCCGAAAACCAGCCGGAGGGCACGCGCTTTGCCGTGACCCGCTTTGCCGGGAACAATGGCCTTGGCTTTTCCGGCACAATGGCTGGCACGGCATTCACGGCCACGCTGACGCCGGGCGAGTGCAACGACGGGATGAGCGACCGGCGTTTCCCCTTCGTTGCCACTATCGCTTTGGGCGGGGAGACTTTGCAGGGCTGCGGCTATACTGATCGCCAGCCATACACGGGCGACCCTGCACCCTGAGCGGCGCGGGGCCCAACACAGGGGAGAGATACGCCATGACCATGACCGGAGGCTGCCTGTGCGGCAAGGTGCGCTACACCTGCGATGCCGATCCGCTGCTGTGTGTCACCTGCCATTGCAAGAACTGCCAGCGTCAGGCGGGCAGCGCGCTGTCGGTGATCATTGGCGTTCCGGAAGAGGCGGTATCATTCGAAGGCGAACTCACCACCTACAACGACACGGGTGATAGCGGCGCGACCGTGCGGCGGCAGTTCTGCCCTGCCTGCGGTTCACCGGTGTTCACGCGCGTCGAAAGCCCTCCGGGAATGATGTTCATCAAGGCCGGGACGCTCGACGATACCAGCATCCTGAAGCCTGCGTTCCATTGCTATGCCAAGAGCAAGCAGGACTGGGTCGAGCTTGGCGATCTGCCCGCCTTCGAGACCGTGCCCCAAGGGCTATGAAGCGGCTTTGAGAACTCAGTAGAGCCCCGGCAACTCGTGCTGCGCGGCGTTTGGCCGGCGCGGCTGGAGCAGCTGGCGATCAGGCAGGTCAATGCCTTGCCGCGCTGCCTGACCCTGATCCATCCCGCCCGCCGTTTCGACCGTTCCGCTTGCGGTGATGGGGGTGCAGGCGCGCCCGGCAAGGAAATCGAGCGCAGCAGCAATCGAGGCCTCACGCGGATCGCCGAGCGGGCGTGCAATGTCGTCCCCGGCGCGACAGGTGTTGGGCACTACGCTCGCAAGGCCGGTGTAGTATTCGCCCTGACCCGAAGCGTTGACCGTCTGGAAGGTCACCGCCCGCACCCGCAGATCGCAGGCGGCGAGATCGAACCCGAACTGGCCGACCGGCTTGCCGAAGGAATTGGCCCCGACCAGTGCCAGGTTGTTGCCGAGATAGGGGATCAGCGAATTGGTGACGAGCTCGCTCGCCGAGGCGCTGGCGCTGGTGGTGATCACCGCGATCCGGGTGGGGGCGATGGCGTTGGGTTCCGTACGGAACAGCCGGGTGGTGTTCTCTGCCGACTTGGACTGGCGCAGCACTTCGCGGCTCCATACCTGCCCGACACGGCCGGCGCCCATCAGGTCGCCCAGCGTGTCGGCCACGCTCACCAGCCCGCCGCCGTTGTAGCGCAGATCGATGATCAGTTGGGTTATGCCTTGCGCAGCGAACTGGCCGTAGGCCGCGCGCAGCTGGTTGGCGGCATCCGAAACGATGAAGGTGCGCAGATTGATATAGCCCACCCGCTGCGACCCATCATTGAGGATCAGCGCTCCGTAGCGGTCCGACAGCGGATCAAGCGCGAAAGTTGCCTTGGTGATGGATTGCTCGACGATTGCACCGCCCGGCTGGACGAAGCGCAGCACGCGCGTAACCCCTGGATCGGACGGGCCGAGCGCGTTCGCCACAGCCTGCGAACCGCCACTGGCGAACAGGCTGGAGACGGTCTGGAGATTGGCGCTGGTGGTGCCGATCGCGGTGATCTCGCTCCCCCGGTCAAGACCGGCGGCAAGCCCGCTCGTGCCTTCATAGGCTTCGACCACGAATAGCCGCCGTCCGACTGTGTCATAGGACAGGCGGATGCCGAACCCGGCTGATGAGCCGGAATTGATCAGGGCGTTCTCTTCGGCAATCGAGGTTGCGAAGGTGAAGAATCGGTCGCGGTTCTGCGCACGCGCCGGGGCCACGCGGGCATCGAGATAGTCCTCCAGATTGTTGAACGAGGCCGGATTGGCGGCGGCAAGCAGGTCGGGGAACAGATACCATTCATTCAGCACGCCGTCGGCAAAATCCTGCTGCGCCCGCACACCGCAGGAGGAGGATGGACTGGGGGTGGGGCTGGGCGCAGGTGTGCCGCCGCCCGTGGCCGGGGGCGAGGACGAACCGCCGCCGCCACAGGCGACGAGCTGCACGGCAAGGACAAGACTGAGAGCGGTGCGGGCAAACTTCACGACGCGGGGAACTCCGGCAGGCAGACAGGCGAACCGGGGGGTGGTCCGATGCCGCAGGGATGCAATGGCACGGGGCCAAGAGCAAGCGGGGAGCGACCATTTGCGGCAGAATCCGGCGAAAAGCGTGACCATTTTGCCTGCATTTGCAGGGTTTTCCTCAGAAACCGCCCAAAACCACCTTGCCAAGTCTCGTATCGTGCATCCGAACGGACTAGCACGTGGGCGATGAGGCGACAGAATCATGACTGAGTTCCCTGCTTGGCTCGCACCCCAGGTGCCCGCGCTCGCGCGTCATCCCGGTCTCGCCGTGGCGAAGTTGGGCTCGGCGCAGACGTTTGCGCGCGGCGGTTTTGCGCTGACCAGCCCCGCCTTTGCCAGCGGGGAGGAACTCGATGCGAGCTTTACCGCCGCAGAGGAAGATGCCGTCGCCCCGCCGCTTGAATGGAGCGCACCGCCGCCGGGTTCGCAGGAACTGGTGCTGGTGGTCGAAGAGGCTTCGTCCAAAAGCGCGGAACCGGCCTGTCACTGGCTGGTGTGGGGACTGAAAGGCCAGCGCGGCAAGCTGCTTGAAGGCGAAACACCGCCGCGTGCCGGCAAGAACGCCGTCGGCAATTCCGAATGGCTGCTGCCCGATCCGCCCGAGGGCGAGACGCGCCATTACCTGTTTCAACTTTTCGCGACTGAACTGCCGCTGGTGCTGATGCCCGGCGCGGGACGGGCGGAACTGCTTGCATCGCTGCAAGGGACGATTACGGCCTGCGCAGTGCTCCATGCCACCTTCACCGGCGGCGGAGACGATGATGCAGGCTGGGAAGATGACGATCTTGACTAACCTGCCACAGACATAAGGGAGTAGAAGATGGCTGGCACGACCAACGCACTGCAGAAGCCGGTGCAACTTTCCGCGGACCTCGAAGCGGTGATCGGCAAGGGCCCGATGACCCGCGCCCAGGTGACCTCGAAGGTGTGGGAATACATCAAGGGTAACGGCTTGCAGGACACCACCGACAAGCGTCAGATCAATCCCGACGCCAAGCTCGGCGCGGTGATCGGCAAGGACCAGATCTCGATGTTCAAGATGACCGCTGCGGTCTCGAAGCACCTGAGCTGATCCCGCTTGGCGCCCGATGGCGCATTTGCGGTTTCGCACACATCAGCGGCGCGCGATCCGATAGGGTCCGCGCCGCTTTTGTTTGGGTAAGCCCTTCCACGACAAGGTAATGGCCCCGCTTTCGAGCAGAGCATCGGTGGCAGCGTGGACCGCGTCCATATGCGCGCGCCAATCGCCTTCGGGCCCGGCAAGGTGCCGGGCAGCCTCGCTTGGGCAGATGGTCGCCCCGGTCGCGCGCTCGGCCAGCACGGCCAGCACGGCCAGGATCGCGTCTGACGGGGTGACATGGGCAGGCGTCATGCGGCGCGGCGGCGACTGGGCAGGCACTCGCCCACCCACAGCGCCAGCCAGATGATGACAGGCTGCGCGATCATGAGCGGGACGTGATAGGCAAGGCCTAGACCGCCATCGGGCTTGGCCATGTCGATCACGAAGTGGTTGATATTGGCCGGCCAGACGCACAGGGCGTAGGCGGCAAGGCCCCACCCCGCCGCCTGCCGCAGCTTGCGCGAGAACGGCTGTACCAGCCCGATGCTCCCCAGCACCTCCGCCACGCCAGTCCACAGCACCACCGCCTCGGGCGCGGGCACCCATGCGGGCATGATGGTGAGGAAGGGGGCGGGCCTGATGAGGTGGATTACCCCGGCAAACGCGTAGAATGCCGCCAGCAGCCAGCGCAGCACCAGCTTGATCATGCGCACTGTCCGGCGCCGGGTTCCCACCCCGGCGCAGCGAGGGTGAAGCCGGCAAAGTCGAAGCCCGGCACCACCACGCAGGAGACGAGG
>RDXA01000425.1:8405-11681 GCA_004292705.1 Sphingomonadales bacterium
GCAGGAGACGAGGCTGTAGCCGTGCTCCGACGCGCCAAAGGGCCGTGCCGCCTGCCATTCGCCAGGCGCGACCAGCCCCTGTAATGCCTGCCCAGCTGCAATATCGCTGCCGAGGATCACGGAGCGCGCCGGGCCTGTGTCATCGGCAGCAAGGCGCAGTTCAACCGGATCGCCCGCCTGCCACAGCCACAGTTCGGCGGCATCGACGGTATGCCAGTGCGAGCCTTCGCCGGCACGCAGGAGAAAGATGATCGCGGTGCCGCTGGCGCGCCCGTCAGGGCCCGCCGCGCCGCGCCACGTTTCCTTGTACCAACCGCCTTCGGGATGAGCGGTCAGGCCCAATTGTTCGATCAGTGTTGCCGCGCTATCCATACCGCTGTCCTTGCCTGCCCGATGTCCTTTGGTGCAGGCGCTCTAGCTTCGGGAGCCTACCCCATGCAACGATTTGCACCTTCGCGCCTCGCTCTTGCCGCTGCGCTGCTGCTGGCCAGCCCGCTGGCCGCGCAGGAGACCACGCCGGTCGATCCGGCGACAGCCACGGCGAATGCCGCGCTTGAAGCGGCGCCGGTGTTTGACGGGCATAACGACGTGCCCAACCAGCTGCGCGCGCGGGTTGCCAACCAGATCAACGCCTTTGACTTCGAGGACACCACGGATACCGGCGAAGGCCATCCCCAAGGGCAGGCACTGCACACCGATCTTGCGCGGCTGAAGCAGGGCAAGGTCGGCGCGCAGTTCTGGTCGGTCTACGTCCCGTCCAACCCCGACGAGGCCGAGGCGGTGCAGGAGGTGATCGAACAGATCGACGTGACCAAGCGCCTGATCGCGCGCTATCCCGAAGGCCTGCGATTTGCCGAGACGGCCGATCAGGTCGAACGCGCCATGGCCGAAGGGCGGGTGGCTTCGCTGCTGGGCATGGAAGGCGGCCATTCGATCGGATCGAGCCTTGCAGTTCTGCGCCAGCTGCATCTGCTGGGCGCGCGTTACATGACGCTCACCCACAACAGCAACATCCCCTGGGCGGATGCCGCGACCGATACGCCCAAGCATGACGGGCTGACCGATTTCGGCAGGGACGTGGTGCGCGAAATGAACCGGCTGGGGATGCTGGTCGATCTCAGCCATGTCAGCGAAGCGACGATGCTGGATACGCTCGATGTGGCCAAGGCGCCGGTGATCTTCAGCCACTCGGGCGCGCGCGGGGTTACGCCGCATCCGCGCAACGTGCCTGACACCGTGCTGGCGCGGCTGCCGGAGAATGGCGGGGTGGTCATGGTCGTTGCGCTCCCGCGCTTCATCAATGAAGGTCTGCGCCAGTGGGGCGCGAGGCGGGCGGGCGAGGAGGCGCGCTTGAAGGGATTGTGGCAGGGTCAACCCGCCAAGGTCATCGAGGGCCTTGCCGCGTGGGACAAGGCCAACCCCGAGCCCAAGGCAACGATCAAGGACATGGCCGACCATATCGACCACATCCGCAAGGTGGCCGGTGTCGAGCATATCGGCATCGGCGGGGACTTTGACGGGATGCCGAGCGGCCCCGTCGGCTTCGAGGATGTGCGCGGCTACCCGCTGCTGTTCGCGGAACTGGCGCGGCGCGGCTATTCGCAAGCCGAGCTGGAGATGATCGCGAGCCGCAATATCCTGCGCGTCATGCGCGCGGCGGAAGCCTATGCCGCCAGCGTAGCGGGCTCGCCGCCGATCGAAACGCTGATCAGCCCCACAAGGCCGGAATGATCCACACCGCACTCATGGCGATCACGGCCAGAGCAAGGCTGAAACCGAGTACATAGCGCAATCCGGTATTGGTCACTGCCCCGCGCGCTGCGTCTTCACCGATGTGGATGGTGTCGCTTTGATCAGCCATTTTCGCTCTCCCCGTTGTCTTGTGACGTTACGGAAGAAGTTTCCGTTACGTCAATCAACTGTCAAGAGCGTTAATGGTTCCGGGGGAACCGTGAGCAGCGGGGCGTTCAGTCCCGGAGCAGCTCGTTGATCCCGGTCTTGGAGCGGGTCTGCGCGTCGACCGTCTTGACGATCACCGCGCAATAGAGGCTCGGGCCCATGGTGCCGTCGGGCAGGGGCTTGCCAGGCATCGAACCGGGCACGACCACCGCATAGGGCGGCACCGCGCCCATGTGGACTTCGCCGGTGGCGCGGTCGACGATCTTGGTCGACGCGCCGAGATAGACGCCCATCGAAAGCACCGCGCCTTCGCCCACGCGCACGCCCTCGGCAACTTCCGCGCGGGCACCGATGAAGGCGTTGTCGCCGATGATGACGGGTTCTGCCTGCAGCGGTTCGAGCACGCCGCCGATCCCTGCGCCGCCCGAAATGTGCACATTGGCACCGATCTGCGCGCAGGAGCCGACCGTCGCCCAGGTGTCAATCATGGTGTTTTCGCCAACGTAAGCGCCGATATTGACGAAGCTCGGCATGAGCACCGCGCCCTTGGAGATATGCGCCCCGCGCCGCACCACCGCGCCCGGAACCACGCGGAAACCGCCCTCGCGGAAGCGTTCTTCGCCCCACCCGGCGAACTTCAAAGGCACCTTGTCGAACGCGGCTTCGCCTGCCGCGCCGCTGTCCATCACGCGGTTGTCGTTGAGGCGGAAGCTGAGCAGCACCGCCTTCTTGAGCCACTGGTTGACCTGCCAGCCGCCATTGCCATCCGGCTGAGCCACGCGCGCCTCGCCGCTATCGAGCAGAGCCAGCGCATCGGCAACCGCATGGCGCACCTCGTGGCCCGGGGCGATTTCGGCGCGGTTTTCCCACGCGGCTTCAATGGCGTCGATCAGGTCAGCACTCATGGGGGTTCTCCGGCGGGATGGAATATGCCCGCGCGCCTAGCCGCGCCCGCAGAACTCGGCAAGCGTTACGCGTCGGCCCTTCAGGGCCGCAAGGCCGACCGGCCGCCCGCAGCCGCTCGCGCGGCACGCGCGAAACAGCGGCGAGGACGCGCGCCCGGATGAGCGCGCGAAAAACTAAGGCTCCATCCCCGCAGTCAGCGCGAACTGATAGGCCCGCTCCGCCAGCGGGCGCACGCGTTCGCTCATCGCCTGCGCGTGGGCGCTGGAGGCGGTGCCGTCGATCACGCGCTTCTTGATCCCCTGCATGATCCCGGCGAGACGGAAGAGGTTATAGGCGAAATACCAGTCCATCGGCGGCACGGGATAGCCGGTCCGCGCGACATAGCGTTCCACCGCTTCCTCTTGCGACGGAATACCGAGCGCTTCCAGATCGAGGCCGAGCAAGCCCGCACGCCCATCGGCGGGGTTGTGC
>RDXA01000426.1 GCA_004292705.1 Sphingomonadales bacterium
CATGATCCCCTTGAACACCTTGTGGAACACCTGATCGAAGCGATCGAGCAGGCCTTCGTCCTTCACGAAGGTGGCGCGCGAGAGGTAATAAAACGCCTCGGGCGTCTGGTCGATCACGTCCCGGTCAAGCGCCTCAAGCAGGGTGAGGTGCTCCTTGAAACTGGCCCCGATCCCGGCAGCCCGTAGCTCGTCGATGAAGTTGAAGAACATGGCATGCTGCTTAACTCGCGTGTGCGGGCCTGACCAGTCCCCATTCTTGCGAGGGGAATGGCACAATCCTTAACCATTCGCTTACCATCCTCTGCCTAGTGTCGGGCCGCACATTCAAGGGGCCGCGACCGCACATGAACCAGCTCGCCATCGATACTGCCAATGCCCATGCGATCGGGATGATTCCGGAGAGCTGCGGCGCAGTGACGGTCGGTTGCACCGATGTGGCAGGCGTGGTCGAGGCGGTGATCACTTCGTCCAAGACCTTGCGATCGGAGCATGAGGCTTTGGCCGAGACAGTGCGTGCGCTTGAGGCTGACCAGCACAAGGTCGCCGAAGCCAGCGACGAAGCGCGGCTGTTGTCCGAACGCGCGATCGAACGGCTTAGCGAAGGCACGGCGCTGATCCAGTCCTCGCTCGGTCAGATCGCCTCGCTGATCGAATTGGTCGATACGCTCGGCCAGCACGTCACCAGCTTTTCGGCCGCGATGGACCAGGTGCGCCGTTCTGCGCAGGACATCGACAACATCGCCGAAACGACCAACATCCTCGCCCTGAACGCCACGATCGAGGCGATGCGCGCAGGAGACACTGGCCGGACCTTTGCGGTGGTAGCGGCGGAAGTGAAGAGCCTCGCCAATGATACCCGCAAGGCCACCGAGGAGATCGCCCAGACCATCGATGCGCTCGGCGGTGAGGCTGAAATCATGATCGGCCGGATCGAAACCGGCGCCAAGGCCAGTGGTGATGCCCGTGCCTCGGTCGCGCGAATCGAAAGCAGCCTCGCCAATGTCGGCTCGCTGGTGGAAGAGGTTGACAGACAAAATGACGTGATCGCCCGATCAACCGGCACGATCAGCGGCCATGTCGACAAGGTGCAGCGCGTGCTGACCAGCTATGATGCCGCCTCGCGCATCAACGAGGATCAGCTCCATGGCGCGCATCGCAAGATGGAAGAGCTGGAGATCACCGCCAGCGAAATGTTTGACCGGATCGTCCATGCCGGCCTCAGCCCGGATGACAGCACGATGGTGGCGCAGGCGCAGGCGATCATGCAGGCTCTGGCGGCCCATACCGAAGCGGCTTTGGCGAACGGGGCGGTGACGCTGGCCGCGCTGTTCGACACCGATTACCAGCCCGTGCCCGGCACCAATCCGCAGCTTTACCGCACGCGCCTGACGGACTGGGCCCATGCCGAGTGGCGCCCCTTCCTCGACCGCGCCAAGGCCAACGATCCGCGCGTGCTGGCCGCCGCCTGCACCGACATGAACGGCTTCCTTCCGACCCATCTCACCGAGCGGTCACGCACGCCGACCGGCGATCTGGCGCACGACACCCAATTTTGCCGCAACGGCCGGATCATGCTCGAAGCGATCGACCGCAAGGCCAAGGCCTCGAGCGCGCCTTACATGATGGCGGTTTACCGTCAGGAATGCGACGGCCAGACCTATCATGTGGTGCGCAATGTCTACATCCCGCTGGAATTCGGCGGACGGCGCTGGGGCAGTTTCGAGCTGGCCTATAGCTTCGATTGAAGTCGGCTAGACCAGTTGAAGTGCTTGCCCGAGAGGTCCTCCCAGACTAACCGTTAACTTTTGAAGTTAACGGAGGTGCCCTTGCGGCTTCCGCGGTTCCCAATTGTGCTGCTTTTTGCTGGCGCCTTGCTGGGATATGTCTGTGTCCCGGGCGTCCGGGGCGAAGCGACTGTGCCGCCGGTGCGCGGGCTACAAGATGGGTCAATGCCACTCCCTGCACCAGTGGCACCTCAAGCAGCACCGCTGACGCCGCCGGCAGTTCCGGCACCCACCAGAACCGTCACTGACATCCTCGAGAATGGCGTTCTGATTGTGGTCAGCCTGCCTTCGCAGCAAATGCACGTTTTCCGCGACGGCACCCTGTGGCGCTCAAGCCCGGTGTCGACTGGCAAGCGTAGGAAGAAGACCCCGACCGGGGTGTTTGCGATCTTGCAGAAAAAGCGGTTCCACCGCTCCAATCTCTACAGCAATGCGCCGATGCCGTTCATGCAGCGACTGACGTGGGATGGGATCGCCATCCATGCGGGCCGTCTGCCCGGCTATCCGGCATCACATGGCTGCATCAGAATACCTGCCGCCTTCGCCGCCGAACTGTTCAAGGTCACATCGCCGACCAAGACAGCCGTGATGGTGGTCGATCAGCCTTTGGCGAAAGGGGAGGCGGCGCTTGCGCTCGCTCAGACGAGCGCTGCAAAGGTTCCGATCAACCCCGATCTGCTGCGGCGTGAAAGCGCTGCCTTGGCACGGGCGCCCGCGAAGCCGGTCGAGCGGCTTCCTGCATCGCGGACGATTGCAGCACCACGCACGGCCGCGAACCCTGCTTCGCCAGCGCCGATGCCCGCACAAGCACGCGAGACGATCCAGCTTGCAGCCACGCGCTCAGCCGGTGATGCATCAGCGCGGTGGGCAGCGCTGGTGGGCCGCAGACCAGAGCTGCGCGCCATGCAGGTGGCGGTCATTCCGGCAGTGGTCAACGGCACGCAGTATTACCGTCTTCGCGCTTCGGCACCCGATGCGCATTCAACCTGCAAGGCCTTGAAGCGCGCCGGGATCGAATGCTTCCCCGTAAGCTAGGTCAGCTCGGATTGCGGCGCGCCATAAAGGCGAGCCGTTCGAACAGCATGATGTCCTGCTCGTTCTTGAGCAGCGCCCCGTGCAGCGGCGGGATTGCGCTCGCCGGGTTGCTGCTTTGCAGCACCTCCAGCGGCATGTCCTCGTTCAGCAGCAGCTTGAGCCAGTCGAGCAGCTCGCTGGTCGAGGGCTTCTTCTTCAGGCCCGGCACGTCGCGCAGGTCGTAGAAGATATCCATCGCTTTCTTCACCAGCACCTTCTGGATGCCGGGGAAGTGCACGTCGATGATTTCCTGCATCGTCTCGCGGTCGGGGAACTTGATGTAGTGGAAGAAGCAGCGGCGCAGGAAGGCGTCGGGCAGCTCCTTCTCGTTGTTCGAAGTGATGACGACGATCGGGCGTTCCTTGGCCTCGATCCGCTCCTGCGTTTCGTAAACGTCAAAGCTCATGCGGTCGAGTTCCTGCAAGAGGTCGTTGGGGAACTCGATATCGGCCTTGTCGATCTCGTCGATCAGCAGCACGGGCAGCTGCGGCGCGGTGAAGGCTTCCCACAGCTTGCCCTTCTTGATGTAGTTGCGGATGTCGTGGACGCGTTCCTCGCCCAGCTGGCCATCGCGCAGGCGGGCGACCGCGTCGTACTCGTAAAGGCCCTGCTGCGCCTTGGTGGTGGACTTGATGTTCCACTCGATCAGCGGGGCGCCCAAAGCCTTGGAGATTTCATGCGCCAGCACGGTCTTGCCGGTGCCGGGCTCACCCTTGACCAGCAGCGGGCGACGCAGCGTGACGGCAGCGTTGACCGCAACCTTGAGATCCTCGGTCGCAATATAGGACTTGGTGCCTTCGAAACGCTGCTGCTGGTCGGTCATGGGTTTTCCTGTGAGACTGATATTTGCCTCAAGCGATAAGGGCGAGGCAGCCGCCGCGCAAGGGGGCTTGCCCCTCGCAAATCAGCGAGGCAGGAGCAGGATGCGCTGGGCAATCCCTTCAAGCTTGCCCTCGTCAAGAACGGCCGCCGGATTGTTCCAGCCCAGCGTGAGCACCCAGTCACGGCCCGCCTTGTCGGTGAGTAGCCATGTGAGATTGAGCACGCCCGGTTCGGAGCCACCCTTGAAGCCGACATAGGCCCAATTGGCCTTCATCGCCGCAGTTGCTGAAGGGTTGATCGCCATTATCGCGAAAGCTGCCGGATCAGCAGTGCGGCGCATATACGCGAAGAGCTTTGCAATGTCGTCAGGTGAGGCGAACCATTCGATGTCGAGCGCTCTGGGACCATTGGCAAAGGCGCCGTTGACGTCCTCGATGGTTGCGTTGGTTTTGGCCAATCCGGCCAGCATCGCAGCGCGCGACGTGGTGTCACCGCCGAGATAGGCGGCAATCCGCACATCACCGCCAGCCTTTATGGTAAACAGTTCGCGCGTCGTCAGGAAGGGGTCGTTCACGGCCGGGTTGCTATGGCCGCTGTCCTTCATCAATTTGAGAATACGATCCTTGCCCAGCACCGCGATCAGCTGATCGGTCGCGGTGTTGTCGCTGATGGAAATCATCAGGCTGGCCAGCGTATGCAAGGTGAACGGCGCACCCTTGGGCCAATCCTGCAACTGGCCGCTGGGATAGCTTCTCTCCGTAAGCGGCACCACATCCGTCCACTTGCGCCGCCCCGACTTCACATCCTCGGATAGTGCAGCAAGCACGTAGAGCTTGAAGGCCGATCCCAGCGCAAGAGGGGTGTTCGCCCCGATGCTGATGACGGGCGCACCCCCCTCAAGGGGCGCGAACCATGCGTTGACTATGCCGGGCAGGGCGACAAGATCGGCGGTGATCTGCTCGGGCGTATCACCGGTCACTGCGACCGCATCGACCGAAGTGAAGCGCAGCTCGTTGATCAGGTTGCCTTGCGCCGGATCGATCGCGATGCCGCCCTTGGCCAGCCCGCGCTCGAACCGGATCTCCAGCGCCGCACGGGAGCCATCGCGTGGGGCGAGCAGGGCGACCTCGACCGCCGGGCCGAACTGCGCGGTCAGGCTCGCGCTCAGTGCCTTGATCTGCGTGTCGGCGACAGCGGCGCGGAAGTTGTTGGTGAAGATGTCCTCGGGCTGCACCTTGCCGTTGAGCAACGCCACAACCTGAAGGCTGCGCTCCTCCAGCGCGGTCGGTGTTTCAGCCACGGCCGGCACCGGCTGCTGCGCCGCTCCCGCCACAGGCACCCACGTCAGCGCGGCCGCAACAAGGGCCAGCGCCCTAGGCATCGATCAAATCCCGATCGACATCGCCCGCGCGGTTCTGGATGAAGTTGAACCGGTGTTCGGGGTTGCGGCCCATCAGCTCGTCGACAAGGCGCGCCACGCCCGCGCGATCCTCGAACTCCTGCGGCAGGGTGATACGGATGAGACCGCGCGTTTCGGGCGCCATTGTGGTCTCGCGCAATTGCTGCGGGTTCATTTCGCCGAGGCCCTTGAAGCGGCTGACTTCGACCTTCTTGCCCTTGAACACCGTCGCTTCCAGCTCGGCGCGGTGGGCATCGTCGCGGGCGTAGCGGCTCTCCTTGCCTGCGGTGAGGCGGTAAAGCGGGGGCTGGGCGAGGAACAGGTGCCCGCGTTTGACGATGTCGGGCATTTCCTGAAAGAAGAAGGTCATCAGCAGCGTGGCAATATGCGCGCCATCGACGTCGGCGTCGGTCATGATGATGATGCGGTCATAGCGCAGATTGTCGGCGTTGCAGTCCTTGCGCGTCCCACAGCCCAGCGCCAGCGCCAGATCGGCGATTTCGCTGTTGGCGCGGATCTTGTCGGCGGTAGCGCTGGCGACATTGAGGATCTTGCCGCGGATCGGCAGGATCGCTTGGCTTTTGCGATCCCGCGCCTGCTTGGCGCTGCCGCCCGCCGAGTCCCCTTCGACAATGAACAGCTCGGTCTCGCGCCCGCCTTCGCCAGAACAATCGGTGAGCTTGCCGGGCAGGCGCAGCTTCTTGGCATTGGTGGCGGTCTTGCGCTTGATCTCGCGTTCCTGCTTGCGCTTGAGGCGCTCATCCATGCGCTCCATCACCTCGCCGAGCAGCGCCTTGCCGCGCTCCATATTGTCGGTGAGGAAGTGGTCGAAATGGTCGCGCACCGCGTTCTCGACCAGACGCGCGGCCTCGGGCGAGGTCAGGCGGTCCTTGGTCTGCGACTGGAACTGCGGATCGCGGATGAAGACAGAGAGCATCACCTCGGCCCCGGTCATCACGTCATCGGCGGTGATGTCCTTCGCCTTCTTCGCGCCCACCAATTCGCCAAAGGCGCGCAGGCCCCGGGTCAGTGCGGTGCGCAGACCCTGTTCATGGGTGCCGCCATCGGGGGTGGGCACGGTGTTGCAGTACCAGCTGGTTGAGCCATCCGAATAGAGCGGCCAGGCAATCGCCCATTCGGCGCGGCCCTGACCCATACCATCGGCGAGCGGGAAGTCCTGCGAACCGGTGAAGGGCTGGGCGGTCACGCATTCGCGCGCGCCGACCTGTTCGGCGAGGTGATCGGCCAGCCCGCCGGGGAACTTGAATACTGCCTCGGTCGGCACATCCTCGCTTGCGAGGCTGGACGCGCATTTCCAGCGGATTTCGACGCCGGCGAACAGATAGGCCTTGGAGCGCGCGAGCTTGAAGAGCCGCTTGGGGTTGAAGCTGCGGTCGCCGAAGATCTCGGGATCGGGGACGAAGCTGACTGTGGTGCCGCGCCGGTTCGGCGTCGCGCCGAGGTTCTGGATTGCGCCTTGTGTGACCCCGCGAGAAAACTCCTGCGCGTAAAGCTGCCGGTCACGCGCCACCTCGACACGGGTGTGGACCGACAATGCGTTGACCACGCTCACACCGACCCCGTGCAGACCGCCGCTGGTGGCATAGGCTTTCCCCGAGAACTTTCCCCCGGAGTGGAGGGTGGAAAGGATCACTTCCAGCGTCGACTTGCCCGGAAACTTGGGGTGCTCGTCAACCGGAATGCCGCGCCCGTTGTCGGCGATGATCAGGCGATTGCCTTCTTCGAGCCGCATCTCGATCCGCGTCGCATGGCCCGCGACCGCCTCGTCCATGGCGTTGTCGAGCACTTCGGCGGCGAGGTGGTGGTAGGCGCGATCATCGGTCCCGCCGATATACATTCCCGGGCGCCGACGAACGGGTTCCAGCCCCTCCAGCACCTCGATGGCGGAGGCGTTGTAATCGCCGCTTGATGTGGGCGTGTTGGCGAAAAGGTCATCGGGGGTGGGGTCAGCCATATGGTTGGTATAGGCCCGCCCGCCGCTGCCTCACAAGCCACTCGCCCGAGGTTTTGCTCAGCGACCAAAACCGGTCGGGGCCGGGTCGATGGGCACGACGTCGCCGCGCTTGACCTCCCTGATCTCGAGCGCGCGCTCAACCACCCCGTCGCGGCCGAAGCGGAATGCACCATCGACCCCGAGAAAACCGCCCTTGTCGTAAAGCTGGCCCTTGGGGAAAGGTGTCCCCACTCGCCAGTCGCGCGCCACCCTCAGGGTCAGCAATACAGCGTCGTAGCCCAGCGTCGCCACGCGATAGGGCTGCGCACCAAAGCGCGCGGCGTAGCTATCGGCGAAGCGCTTGTAACGCTGATCGGAAACCGCCGCAAACAGCGCGCCCTCCAGTGCCGGCGTACGGACGAGGGCTGCCTCCCCGCTCCACAATTCGGTGCCGAGAATACGAACGCGGGTGCGCTGGCCGCGCTGCAATTCCCCTGCCGCGTCGACTCCGAGCCGGGCGCTGTCGGCAATCAACACAGTGTCGAACCCGCCGGCCGCGCGCAGCCGCGCAGCAGCACTGACGATCGAGGTATTGGCGCGCGCGTAGCCCTCTCTGCGGAGGAGCGAACCGCCATAGTCGCGTAGCGCGCTTTCCAGCGCCGAGAGCGCCCGGGAACCATAGTCACCCTCGGGAACGAGCACCGCAAACCGGGTCGCTCCGCGCCCGCGTGCGAACTGTACCGACCGGCGGATCGATTGCTCGGGCAGATGGCCGATCACAAACACATCGGGGCTGGCGGCCCGTGAATCATTGGCGAAGGCGATCACGGGCACGCCAGCGGGACGGGCGGCAGCCTGCACGGCGGGCACGGCGTCGGCGGTCAACGGGCCGAGGATCAGCTTGTTGCCATCAGCAATCGCCTTGTTCGCCGCCACTTGCGTGCCCTGCGAGGTGTCATAAGTGGTGATGCGCAGATTGTCGGCCCCGGTATCGAGCAGCGCCATAGTCGTGGCGTTTGCGATCGCCTGCCCGACCGGCGCGGTATCGCCGCTCATCGGCACCAGAAGCGCGATGCGGTGACGGCCGGTATCGGTTGGCAAGGCTGTTGCTGATGGCTCGGGCGCAGGGGCAGGGAGCGGCGCCGTGCTCGCCACATCCGTTTTTGGAATGACCTGGCATCCAGCTGCGAGCAGCGCCGCGCCTGCCAGCGCCACGTTACGTCCGGTAAGCTGCCGCGCCGTGCGGGCAAACCATGCGGCCCAAACCGGCCTGTCCCAAAGCTTCATTCTTGCCGACCCCTCAGTCGTGCTCCATGGACG
>RDXA01000270.1 GCA_004292705.1 Sphingomonadales bacterium
TCGAAGGCGCGCTGGTCGCCGGCTTCGCGATGCGTGCGCGGGCGGCGTACATCTACGTGCGCGGCGAATATATCCGTGAGGCCGAAGTGCTTCAGGCCGCGATCCATCAGGCTTACGACGCCGGGCTGATCGGCAAGAACGCCTGCGGGTCGGGCTACGATTTCGACGTCTTCATGCACCGCGGCGTGGGTGCCTATATCTGCGGCGAAGAGACCGCGATGATCGAGAGCCTCGAAGGCAAGAAGGGCCAGCCGCGCCTGAAGCCCCCCTTCCCGGCGGGCGCGGGGCTCTATGGCTGCCCGACCACGGTCAACAACGTCGAGAGCATCGCGGTCGCGCCAACCATTTTGCGGCGCGGGGCTGCGTGGTTCTCCAGCTTCGGGCGCGAGAACAACAAGGGCACCAAGCTGTTCCAGATCAGCGGTCATGTGGAAAAGCCCTGCGTTGTCGAAGAAGCGATGAGCATCAGCTTTGAAGAGCTGATCGAAAAGCACTGCGGCGGCATCCGCGGCGGGTGGGACAATCTGCTCGCGGTGATCCCCGGCGGATCATCGGTGCCGCTGGTTCCCGCCGCGCAGATCCGCAACGCGCCGATGGATTTCGACGGGCTGAAGGAACTCGGTTCCGGCCTCGGCACGGCGGCGGTGATCGTCATGGACAAGTCGACCGACATCGTCCGCGCGATCAGCCGCCTCTCCTACTTCTACAAGCACGAAAGCTGCGGCCAATGCACCCCCTGCCGCGAAGGCACGGGCTGGATGTGGCGGATGATGGAGCGCCTGCGCACCGGCGATGCGGCGATCGAGGAAATCGACATGCTGCAGGAAGTCACCAAGCAGGTCGAAGGCCACACCATCTGTGCGCTGGGCGACGCTGCGGCGTGGCCGATTCAGGGCCTCATCCGCCACTTCCGCCCCGAGCTCGAGCGGCGGATCAACGAGCATAATGCGCAGTTCGCGGAGGCGGCGGAGTGACTGTCGTTCAGAAAAAACACGTTTTCTCAACGGGCCCTCGTAAGGGCGGGGCAGAAATTCGTTACGCCCACCGGCATGCAGACGGTTTTTACCGAGTGTATTCGCCTGAAGGTGTGGTCGGCAAAGACGGTAAGCGTCGCTGGAACGTGAAAGAGAACATGAAGCTTCTTAGCACCTTGGACGAGGTCGCAGATCACGTAGACAAGGGCTGGGGCGTTCGGATGACTGGGCCGCTGACGCCTACTCCGTCGCTTTGCGTAACGGGTATTGAGGTGATCCGCTAATGCCTAAAGTCACCGTAGACGGTCAGGAAATCGAAGTCCCCGCGGGCGCGACTGTGTTGCAGGCGTGCGAGCTGGCGGGCAAGGAAATCCCGCGCTTCTGCTATCACGAGCGGCTCAGCATCGCGGGCAATTGCCGGATGTGCTTGGTCGAGGTGAAGCCCGGACCACCCAAGCCGCAGGCCTCCTGCGCGCTGCCGGCTGCCGAGGGTCAGGAAATCCGCACCGACAGCCCGATGGTCAAGAAGGCCCGCGAAGGGGTGATGGAGTTCCTGCTCATCAACCACCCGCTCGATTGCCCGATCTGCGATCAGGGCGGCGAGTGCGATCTGCAGGATCAGGCGGTCGCCTATGGCCGCGGCGGCTCGCGCTATCACGAGAACAAGCGCGCGGTGACCGAGAAGTACATGGGCCCGCTGATCAAGACGATCATGACCCGCTGCATCCACTGCACCCGCTGCGTGCGCTTCTCGCGTGCGCTTCTCGGAAGAGATCGCGGGCGTGGACGAGATCGGCGCGTTGTACCGCGGCGAGGATATGCAGATCACCACCTATCTGGAGCAGGCGGCGGCGCATGAGCTTTCGGCCAACGTCATCGACCTGTGCCCGGTCGGCGCGCTCACCTCGCGGCCCTATGCTTTCGAGGCGCGGCCGTGGGAGCTGAAGAAGACGCTCTCGATCGATGTGT
>RDXA01000271.1 GCA_004292705.1 Sphingomonadales bacterium
AGGCTAGGGCGCAAGCATGGAAAATGAGGGTGCGGCCCAAGAAGATGTTGTCAGCGCGCCCGCAGCGCGCCCGGCAGCGTGGCTGCTGCTGCTGGCGCTATTCGGCGGCAACGTAGCGCTCGCCATCGGTCCGTGGTTTGTGCGGGTCGCCGATACCGGCCCGGTCGCGGCCGGGTTCTGGCGGCTGTTCCTGGCTCTGCCCTTCCTTGTCGTGCTGGCGCGGATGAATGGTCAGCGGCTCGGCGGGATGGGAGGCAAGACGCTGGCGCTGGTGGCGCTGGGGGCGGTGACCTTCGCGCTGGACCTCGCCAGTTGGCATATCGGGATCGAAATGACCCGGATCGGCAATGCCACGCTGTTCGGCAATGCCGGGTCGATCGTGCTCTTGTTCTGGGGGTTCATCATCGCGCGCACGCTGCCGGGGCGGCTGGAGGCGCTGGCGATTGTGTTTGCGCTGGCAGGTGCGGCGATCCTGATGGGGCGCAGTCTGGAGATTTCCAACGCAACGCTGATCGGCGACCTGTTCAGCGTGGCGGCGGGGCTGCTTTACGCGGTGTACCTGCTGACCTTGCAGGGCGCGCGGGGGCAGTTCGGATCGTGGAGCCTGCTGGTGTGGGTGAGCCTGTTCGGCGCTCCGGTGCTGTTGGTAATAGCGCTGGCGCTGGGCGAGCCGGTGTGGCCGCAGGCGTGGGGGCCGATCGTCGGCCTGTTCGTGCTCAGCCAGCTGGTGGGGCAGGGGCTGATGGTGTTCTCGCTGAAATACTTCCCGCCGCTGGTGGTGGGTCTGGCGCTGCTGACCCAGCCCGCGGTGGCTTCGATCTACGGCTGGCTGGCCTTCGGCGAGGTGCTGTCGGGGCTGGACATCGTGGGCATGGTGCTGGTGGGCGCTGCGCTGGCGGTGTCGCGGGCTAGGGCTTAACTGGTCTGTTTGGCGCCAGGCAATGCCACCGGCCTGATCTCACCAAAACGAGAATGAAGCTTTCCGAACTCGGTGAGAAACCAATTCATGTCTTCACCTGCCAATCGCACGTTCTCTATCCGATTGGCCTCGTCGGCATTATTGTCGCCCTTCGACATTGTATTGTGAAGACCAAAGTCACAGTGGCGGTGCCATACGTCCTTCAGAAAATAGTTCAATTCATCGGAAAATAGAAATCTCGCCTTGATCAGTGCAATCTGATAATCTCGTTCGACATCACCAATTGCAGGGCGGCCGTGCATCAGAGTAAAGCTAAAGAAATTGTGGACCTTGTCGTATACCCCCAATCTCTCTTCTAAAAGACTAACTTTAAGTTCTTGTTCTTGCAGCGCGATCTGCCTGCTTTGAATTTGTGTTTGGCGCCAGCCCACAATCAAAGCTGCTCCCACGGCCAACAAGCCAGTGGCTAGAGTTGCAAACGCCTCCCAAGTGAATGCAGTCCACTCAATCCGCACTAAACGCGACCTTCCCCAAGTCTCCCATCCCGACAGTCCCGCTCGCCATCTCCAGCATCCGGTCGAGGCTGCGCTTGGCTTTCAAGCGAATGCCTTCCTCAATCTCGATCTGCGGCGAGAGATCGCGCAGGGCCACATACAGCTTCTCCATCGTATTGAGCGCCATGTAGGGGCAGATGTTGCACGAGCAGTTCCCGTCCGCGCCCGGCGCGCCGATGAAGTGCTTTTCGGGCAGGGCCTTCTGCATCTGGTGGATGATGTGCGGCTCGGTCGCCACGATCAGGGTGTCGC
>RDXA01000427.1 GCA_004292705.1 Sphingomonadales bacterium
TTTGCCGAGGATCACGTGCCCTCCACGGGCGAATATGATCCCTACATGCACATCTTCCTCGATGCCGGGAACGGCAACATCCTCGCCTTCTTCGAGCTGCCGAACCAACCCGAGATGGGCAAGGATCCCAACACCCCGGCATGGGTGCAGCACCTCGCGCTGAAGGTGCCTTCGGAAGCGGCGCTGCTGGCGGCCAAGGCGCATATCGAGGCGCAAGGCATCGACGTGCTCGGCCCGACGCATCACGGCATCTTCAAGTCGATCTACTTCTTCGATCCCAACGGCCACCGCGTGGAACTCGCCGCTGATATCGGCACAGACGAGCAATATGCCGAACTCGCCCGCGTCGCGCCGGTGATGCTGGAGGAGTGGTCGCAGACGAAAAAGGCTCCGCGCCACGCCGACTGGCTCCACGAACTCGCCCGCGCCGAACACGCGAAGGGCTAAGTTTGCGCTTCCGATCCGGGCGGGTGAGAGTTTGACCTGTCAGTCTTTCCCGCGTTTCGCGCGGAGACCACGGAGGAAAGGAGGTCGCGGAGGTGTCGTGCTCGCCGCGAAGCGATCATTCCCAATTGCACAGGAGGCATGAGACGAATTCGCGGCTCCGCCGCGGGCCTTCTCCGTGATCTCCTTTCCTCCGTGATCCCCGTGCGAACCGTTTGACGCGCTGCGCCCGCTTTTGATCCAGCGCAAAGCCCCCGCGCCCCGCTTCCCCCACCTTGGCATCATCCAAGAGGGGGGATTCGGCCCATGCGCATTCTGTTCGTTCATCCCAACTATCGCTCGGGCGGAGCCGAGATTGCTGGCACCTGGCCTCCGGCATGGGTCGCCTATCTCACCGGCCCGCTGAGGCGCGCCGGGTTTGACGATATCACCTTCATCGACGCGATGACCGAGGGCCTGTCGGACGACGAGCTGCGTCAGCGCATGACCGCGCTCCAGCCTGACATCGTCGGCACCACCGCGATCACCCCCTCGATCTATGCGGCCGAGCGCGTGCTGGAGATCGCTGCGCTCCATGTCCCTCAGGCGGTGCGGGTGCTTGGCGGCATCCATGCGACCTTCATGTATGCGCAGGTGCTCGCCGAAGCGCCGCATATCGACGTGATCGTGCGCGGCGAGGGCGAGGAGATTGCGGTCGAACTGTTCACCGCGATTGCCGAAGGCCGCTGGCCCGCCGACGCGCGCCGCATCAAGGGGCTGGCCTACCGCGAGGGCGACAAGGTCATCGCCACTGAAGCCGCCGACACGATCAAGGACATGGCGAGCATCAAGCCCGACTGGGATATCCTCGACTGGAACCAGTACACCTACATCCCCTTGGGCACCCGCGTCGCCATCCCCAACCTTGCGCGCGGCTGCCCCTTCACCTGCTCGTTCTGTTCGCAATGGAAGTTCTGGCGCGATTACCGCGTGCGCGATCCGAAAGACGTGGTCGACGAGATCGAGGAGCTCCACGAAAAGCACGGCGTCGGCTTCTTCATCCTTGCGGACGAGGAACCGACCATCAACCGCAAGACCTTCATCAAGTTCTGTCAGGAGCTGATCGACCGCGGCCTGCCCGACAAGGTCAAGTGGGGCATCAACACCCGCGTCACCGATATCTACCGCGACAAGGAATTGCTGCCCTTCTACCGCAAGGCTGGCCTCGTTCACGTGAGCCTTGGCACCGAGGCAGCGGCGCAGATGAAGCTCGACCGGTTCAACAAGGAAACCAAGGTCGAGGAGAACAAGGAAGCGATCCGGCTGCTGCGTGCAGCCGATATCTTCGTGGAAGCGCAGTTCATCGTCGGGCTGGACAACGAAACCCCCGAGACGCTGGAGGAAACCTTCCAGATGGCGTGGGACTGGCAGCCTGATCTCGCCAACTGGGCAATGTACACGCCGTGGCCCTACACCCCGCTGTTCGAAACGCTGAAGGATCAGGTCGAGGTTCATGATTTCAGCAAGTACAATTTCGTCACCCCGATCATGAAGCCCGCCGCGATGGAGCGGGGCGAATTGCTCAATGGGGTGATGAAGAACTACCGCCGGTTCTACATGAGGAAGGCGCTGTTCCACTATCCGTGGCGCGGCACCGGCTTCAGGCGGCGCTACCTGCTGGGGTGCCTCTATGCCTTCCTGCGCGCCGGGTTCAAGCGGACCTTCCACGATCTCGGCAAGGCCGGATACTGGGGGCCGCAGACGGCGAAGAAGGTGGAGTTCCACTTCGACGAAAGCCGCCTCGCCGCAGCCGACGCCGCGACCGATTGGGTGACCAATGCCGACAAGGCCGCGCAGGCGCAGGAACGCCGCGATGCGGTGCGCGCGCAGATGAAGCAGCGGGGTGAAGAGCGCCGCCGGGATCGGATCGATGTCGATTGAGGGCCGCATTCTCGCGCGCCGCCGTTCCGGAGCGCTGATCGGGCCGAACGCGGTGTTGCAGGCGGTGGCGGTGATGGAAGAACGGCTCGGCACAGCCGATACACGCGCGGTGCTGGTCGATGCTCAGATCCACGCGCTGCCTTCGGGCGAGCATATGATTCCCGAGGTGCAGGCGCTGCGCCTGCATCGCTGGCTGGCGCTGCACGAGCCGCTGGGCTGCCTCATCATCGCCGAGGAGGCGGGCAGCCGCACCGCCGACTATATCATCGCCAACCGCATCCCGAGGCCTGCGGTGTGGCTGCTCCGGCACCTGCCCGCGATGCTGGCTGCGCCGCTGCTGATGGCGGCGATCCGCAAACATGCCTGGACGTTCATCGGCGCGGGTGTGTTCTTGCCGCAAGGAGCGTGGCGCTTCACCATCGACCGCTCGGGCACGGATGACACCATGATGCCGCCCGACAGCCTGTTCGTGTGGTATGCGGCGGTCTTCACCCGGCTCTATCGCCAGCTGGTCGCCCCGGATTGCTTCTGCCGGATTCTGGAACCGGCGCAGAGCTTCCGGCCGGCGCGTGACTACATCATCAGCCGCGGCTAGCGTCCGCCGCGCCGCTTGCGCTCCTCATCGCGCTTGAGCTTGAGCAGTGCCTCGACGTCGACCACTTCGGCGCGGGCCTTCATCCAGAGGATGCTCACGAGGCTCCAAACAAGCGTCGCCGCCAGATACAGCGCCAGCGCGACCCAGAATTCCGGGCGGCCTTCAAGCCTTTCGGCATAGATGGCAAACACCACCGTCGGCACCGCAAACACCGCCATCCATGCCGCGAACTGCATCCACCCGGCTTTCCCGCGCGGCATGATGGTGAAGTTCCACGGCCCGCGCCGATACAGCACGAAGGGCTTGTCCTGTTCACGCATTGCTGCCTCCCGCGTTTGGCTTGCCCACTGGCCGCCCGCGCCTTGCGCTCTTGCTCACGTCCACCTTTACCCCGCGCCGTGCCAGCGCCTCGCGCAGCAGCACTTCGATCTCGGCATTCACGCTGCGCAGATCGGCATCGGCGAGCCGCTGCACCGCGTCGTAAAGCGCCGGATCGAGGCGCAGGGGAAAGGCTT
Organism: Sphingomonadales bacterium; assembly: GCA_004292705.1. Taxonomy (GTDB): domain Bacteria; phylum Pseudomonadota; class Alphaproteobacteria; order Sphingomonadales; family Sphingomonadaceae; genus Erythrobacter. The sequence goes on from RDXA01000427.1 coordinate 3,475, forward strand.
TCTTGGCAGACATCACATGATCGTCAGTAAAGCGACCCTGCATTGACCACCGGCTGCGTGTCACGCTCGCCGCACAGCACCACCATCAGGTTCGACACCATCGCCGCCTTGCGTTCATCGTCTAGCTCGACGACGTTCTTCTCGCTCAGCTGGGTGAGTGCCATCTCGACCATCGTCACCGCGCCTTCGACCAGTTTCTTGCGCGCCGAGATCACCGCCTCGGCCTGCTGGCGCCGCAGCATCGCGCCCGCAATTTCGGGGGCATAGGCGAGGTGGGTAAGGCCGCATTCGTCGACCGTGATGCCTGCCACCGACAACCGCTCGATCAGGGCCGCGCGCAGTTCGACGCCCACCTCTTCGTGATTGCCGCGCAGAGTGATTTCAAGGTGCTCGATATCGTCATAGGGGTAGCGCGAGCCGATGGCCCGCACGGCGGCTTCCATCTGCGCGGTGACGAATTCGCGGTAGTCATCGACATCGAACAGCGCCTGTGCGGTATCGGTGACGCGCCACACGACCTGGGCTGCCATCTCGATCGGGTTGCCGCGTGCATCGTTGACCTTGATCGTCTGCGAGATGACGTTGTTGGCGCGCACCGCGATCTTGGTCTTGCCCAGCCACGGCAACACCCAGCGCAGACCTTCGTTGCGGTCGGTGCCCTTGTAGGCGCCGAACAGCTGGATCGCGGCGGCCTCGTTGGGATTGATCATGTAGAAGCCGGTGAGGATGAACAGGCCGAGGAAGCCGGTGACGATCGCCCCGATCGCCATCAGCCCTTCGGGATCGTCAGGCATGACTACGCCGACGATGAACATCCATCCGGCGGCCGCGACCAGCGCCAAGCTCACCAGTAGCATCACATAGCCGCTCTGCGTGGTGGCCGGGATTTCCCGGCTGCGGTTGAGGGCGGGGGTATCAGCAGGGGACATGACGAACCTCCATTCAAGATATAAATACGATATCATATTTATATCGAAAGCGAGGGAGGTCAAGGGGGTTTGTCGCGGCCGTGGCTTAAGGTGGTCAGCGTTCTGCGGGCTCCCGCTTCAGTTGCCGCGACGTGCTGCCTGTGCGCGCATGAGCTGGTCAAACAGATGTCTGCGCGCCCTGCCGCCAATCGCCACAGCAAAGCTGCCGAAGGCGCGCCGGTCAGGCCATAGCGGATCGGTGGGCGCATCGGGCAGGGTGCAGGTGTCAAACATCGCCAGCCCCTCGCCATCGTTCAATCCTGCCACCCGGCGCATCAGCAGGCGGCCCGGTGCAAAGCTGCGGAACGCCTCGTCAAAGGCCATCTTGAAGCCGTAGCCATGGCCATCGGCCACCAGCCAGCTCGTCATCGCCACGATGGTCTCGCCTGCGGTAAGGCTGGCGAGACACACCGTGCCGCGGCGGTGGCCGGCGCGGATCGCCTCGCGGAACAGCCCCGCTGTCGCGGCGTGGCAGCCAAGCGCACTCTCGGCACGCCCCTTCCATCCGGCCCGCTCAAGCGCGAGGAAGGCGGCCAACCATGGCTCGCAGTCCTCCGCGCGCTCGTGCAGCACCAGCCGCACCGGGCCATGAGCCTCGGTGAGCCGCTGTTCGAGCCCGTCGAGCCGCTTGGCGAGTTTCTTCGCCGCCTTGGGATCACCCCTGCTGCCGGCAATCCGCGCCGGGCGGGTGAAGCTGCGGCACTGGTGCAGCGCGCGACCCTGTTCGGCGCACAGGCTGAACAGGGCAAGGCTGGCTGGACTGTCGATCGGCAGCGTCTCGGCGAAAAAGCCCAGCGCGAGGCCCGGCCGGTGGTCGAAATGGCCGAGAAGCGCCTCCCAGAAGGCCTTCTCCCCGCCAGCGCGGACCAGCGGGCTGCCGATGAACTGGTTGGCACTGTGCCAGCTTTGCCAGCTTGGGGTTGGCCAGCGCCCGATCAGAGGTTCGAAGGTCAGCGGCAGCGCGCCCAGCCACCTGCCCGCCGCGTCCTTGACCACCGCCAGCCGCAGCGAACGATCCTGTCCGCAATGACGCAGGGCCGGCGCCATGAACCAGTCGGCGGCGAAGATATTGCCCGGCGCAGCAGCGGCGGTCAGGTCGGCCCAGCGCCGCCGGTCGGGCAGCGAGAGACGGTCGTGGCGGTAGAGCGCCACCTGCAACCCGCCTGCTCCCGGCAAGGGCTGCGCGGCGCGGGCTTGCGGGTCGATCGTCAGTGCGATTTCGTCAAACGGCTTCACAGCAGGCCGATCCTCTGCCCGACCCGGCTTGCCGCCGCCCGCAGCCACGGCGCACCCGGCTGCGCAACCGGATCATAGGCAGGCAGGCCCACCCGCCGCAGCAGCGGGTTGAGCGTGAGCGCATCGGCCACAGCGCGGCTCTTGCGGCATTGCCATGTCACCGACAGCGAGATCGAGGGGTTGTCCCCCGCATGCACCCAATGCGGCGCGGCATAGGGCACGAACAGCGCATCGCCGGGCGCAAGCAGATGCTGCTGGCCTGCCGCAGCGAAATCGGGCCGCCATTCGAGCATGTTCTCGCCTGAACAATGATAGGCCTCGCGCCGCGCCAGATCGACGAAGGGCGGTTCGGGCGGATAGGCAGCGAAAACCTTGTCACCCGCAATCTGGAACAGGATGTTGTATTCGGCATCGAAGTGGAACGGGGTGTGCGTGCAGGGCGCCGAGATGAAGACGAATCCCTTGATGTCGCACACCGCCCCGGTGGCGGGCGCAAGTTCGGCCAGCAGGCGTTCGAGCAGCGCACGATAGGTCGGCAACTGCTCGATATATCGTAGCATGATCCACTGCGATTCTGCGCCGCCCGCAGCGATGGCCTCAGCCGGGTGGGCGTCATCTTCGATCAGGCGAAAGGTCTCGCCATTGCCGGCGTTGTGGATCCGCCGCTCGATATGCTGGCGCGGCAAGGCGCGGGCGGCTTCGGCCAGCGCGGCGTAGCCGAGCAGCGGTTCGGTGGTCAGATGGTGGCGCAACCGGCCCGGCGCATTCGGATAGCGCTCGGCCAAGTGCGGCACGGATGTGGGGTCAATCAGCAACATGAATGCGGCCCTGTGCGAGTAATCCCTGCTTGATATCAGGGCTTTACCGGGGGGCGGTGAAAAGGCGGTTAACGCGGCGCCTCAGGCGTGGTGATCCGCCTGCAAGGATCAGTAGCCGCTCGCCTGCCCGTCTTTGCGCATCTCGGTCGCGCCGGTGTAAACGCCCGTCACCGGATCGCGGACGATCGCCTGATAGCCGCCGAAGGGGATGCCGGTGCGTTCCACCTCGACATTGTGGCCCATCGCCTTGAGCGCTGCGACGGTCGCCTCTGGCACACCGGGTTCCAGCTGCAGCACGCCCAGCATATCGACCGGAGCGGTATCGGCGGGGCTGCCCGCCAGCGCATCGGTCGGCTGGCGGCCGCCGTCATGGTGCAGCCGCGCGGCGTCGCCTGCCTCTTGCAGGTTCATGCCGTAATCGACGAGATTGACCAGCACCTGCACATGGCCCTGCGGCTGCATCCCGCCGCCCATCAGCCCGAAGCTCATCCACGGCTTGCCGTCCTTTCTGATGAAGGCGGGAATGATGGTCTGGAAGGGTCGCTTCGCGGGTGCATAGGCGTTGGGGTGGGCGGGATCGAGGCTGTAAAGCTCGCCCCGGTCCTGGAACATGAAGCCGAGCCCGTCCGCCACCAGCCCGCCGCCCATGCCGCGATAATTGGACTGGATCAGGCTGACCATCATCCCGTCCTTGTCAGCCACGGTGAGGTAGGTCGTGTCACCCGCCCCTTCGAGCTTGGGGGCGACCAGCGCGCCGGGGGTGAAGGCCGGGGTGGCGCGGGACGGGTCGATCAGAGCGAAGCGCTGCTTGCCATATTCATCGGTGAGGAGTTCGGCGGGTGTCGCCGCAAAGGCGGGATCGGCATAGAAACGCGCCGCATCCTCGAAAGCGAGGCGCTTGGCCTCGGTAATGTAATGCAGCACTTCCGGAGAGCCGCGCTCCCACTGCGCAAGGTCGATGTTCTTGAGGATGTTGACCATCTGCAGCGCCGCAAAGCCCTGAGAATTCGGCGGCAATTCGCACAGCTCGTAACCCTTGCGATAGGTGACGCAGGCGACATCCACCCATGCGCTGTCATGCGCGGCAAAATCGGCAAGCGTGAAAGCGCTGCCCTGACGCTGGAGGTAAGCAACCATCGTCCGCGCGGTTGCGCCCGCGTAGAATTCGTCGCGGCCATTGCGGACAATGCGTTCAAGCGTGTTGGCCAGATCGGGGTTGCGGAACATCTCCCCGGCACGCGGGGCGCGGCCATCCTTGAAGTAGGTTGCGCGCGCATTTGCGAAGTCGAACGGCGTGGTCTTCTGCTGCCGCTCGTAGTTCTTCAGACCCCGGTCGAGATACATCGCGATCACCGGCGCGACCGGATGCCCTTCGCGGGCGTAGAGGATCGTCGGGGCGAGCACGTCCGCCATCGGCAGCTTGCCGAAGCGCCCATGGAGATCGAACCACGCATCGACCGTGCCGGGAATGGTGATGGGCAGGTGGCCGACCGGCGGCAGGCTGGTCGCGCCTGCGGGAAGTTTTGCTTTCAACTGTTCCAGCGTCTGGCCCGCAGGCGAGCGGCCCGAGCCGTTGATGCCGACCAGCTGGCCGGTTTTGGGATCATGGACAATCGCGAACAGATCACCGCCGATGCCGTTGCCGGTCGGCTCCATCAGCCCCAGTGCCGCATTGGCAGCAATCGCCGCATCGACCGCGCTGCCGCCCGCCTTCAGAATGTCGAGCGCGATCTGCGTTGCCAGCGGGTGCGCGGTGGCGGCCATGCCGCGCG
>RDXA01000272.1 GCA_004292705.1 Sphingomonadales bacterium
CAGCAGCGCGCCTTCGCCTGCCAGCTCCATGGAGTCGATCACGATCTGGTATTTCGAGCGGCCCGGATAGGTCGTCAGCTTGCCGGTGGCGATCACCTCCAGCCCGTCCTCGGCGCGGAAGTTGAGGCGGGCGGCGTTGCCCTTCCACATCACCCCGTCGATCACCGCGCTTTCATCCTTCAAGGCGCAGTAGAAGTGGCCCGAAGCCGCCCGCTTCACGCCCGACAGCTCGCCGCGCAGCCGCACAAAGCCGAAGCGATCCTCGACCGTGCGCTTCAGCAGCGCGGAGATTTCGCTGATCGTGAGCGGCTGGGCGTTGTCGCCGGGCTTCGGTGCAGCGATCAAGTCAGACAAATCGAGGTCTCCACACGCGGCGGTAAGCTGTGTCAAATGAACAGCAGCCCTTCGACAGGCTCAGGGCGAACGGATAAGGGACCCTCACACTAACCGTTCGCGCTGAGCTTGTCGAAGCGCCGTCCTGCTTTTTGCGCGAGGTTTCGCCCATGAACATCCTTCTTCTTGGTTCCGGCGGTCGTGAGCACGCCTTGGCATGGAAACTCCGGCAGTCGCCAAGCCTGCGGGGGACACTCTATGCCGCCCCCGGCAATCCCGGCATTGCCGAAGAGGCGGAGCTGGTCGCGCTCGACGTGACCGATCACGGCGCGGTGATCGCGTTCTGCCAAGCCCGCGCCATCGGCCTCGTCGTGATCGGCCCCGAGGCACCGCTGGTGGACGGGCTGTCGGATGCCTTGCGCGCTGCGGGCGTGCCGGTGTTCGGCCCCTCGAAGGCCGCCGCGCAGCTCGAAGGCTCCAAGGGCTTCACCAAGGACCTGTGCGCGCGCGCGGGCATCCCCACTGCCGGTTACGTCCGCACCGCCTCGCTGGAGGACGCCCGCGCCGCCCTCGCCCGCTTTGCCGCGCCCTATGTGCTCAAGGCCGATGGGCTGGCGGCGGGCAAGGGCGTGGTGATCGCCGAAACGCTGGCAGACGCCGAGGCTGCGCTGGCCGACATGTTCGGCGGCAGCTTCGGTGCGGCCGGCGCGGAGGTGGTGATCGAGGAATTCATGGTTGGCGAGGAAGCGAGCTTCTTCGCGCTGACCGATGGCACCGCGATCCTCCCCTTCGGCTCGGCGCAGGACCACAAGCGGGTGGGCGATGGTGACGTCGGGCCGAACACCGGCGGCATGGGCGCCTATTCTCCCGCCCCGGTGCTGACGCAGGCGCTACAGGCAGAGGTGATCGAGAAGATCATCCGCCCGACAATCGCCAGCATGGCCGATGCTGGCACGCCGTATTCCGGCGTGCTGTTCGCCGGGCTGATGCTGACAGCCGAGGGCCCCAAGCTCATCGAATACAATGCCCGCTTCGGCGATCCCGAATGCCAGGTGCTGATGATGCGGTTCGAAGGCGATCTCGCGGCGGTTATGCTGGCCTGCGCCACCGGAACCTTGGCTCCCGGACAGCCGATGGGGTGGAACCCCGAGACCGCGCTGACCGTGGTGATGGCGGCCGAGGGCTACCCCGGCACGCCTGAAAAAGGCGGCGCGGTTGCCTTGGGTGAGTCCGAAGCAGACGGCGCAAAGGTGTTCCACGCAGGCACCGCATTGCAGGACGGCGCGCTGGTGGCCAATGGCGGGCGAGTGCTCAACGTGACAGCCACCGGTGCGAATGTCACCGAAGCGCAGGCCAAGGCCTATGCAGCAGTCGACAAGATCGACTTCGCCTAGCGGTTGCTTCCCCTTCCTCCCTCTCCCGCAAGGGGAGAGGGCTAAAGGCAGCGCCCCACCCGGTTCCTGCCGCCAGCACGTCCGAGTCGCGAGCCCCAAAGCGGCATGTCGGCTTTGCCTCGGTTCTGAAAAATTCCTGTCATTCGGGTATCGACCCCGGAGCTGCCGCGCCGGAATGAACGGTGTCGGCGGCGGGCCAGCGCCGTTTGGGAAGGCGGACCGGTCGCGGTTCCTGCAGGCGCTGGACCGGGTGATGGTGGGGATAGGGCGTTAGGTGTGAAAGGCAGCGCGGCGCCGAGGCTATCAGTCCGCCTAGTCGTCGCTAAAGCATAATTGGAATTCGAGCGCGTAGAAGGTGGGCTTCAGTTCAGGTAGCGCAACCTGCAACGCGTCGACCAGCAGATAGCTTCCATCCGGGTTCTTCTTGACGCTGATCCGCCCGAGATTATCGGTACGCGCAAGGCGGCGCAGCGTCACTGTGCTCGCGTCCTGCTTCACCTCGGTATCGGGCGCGTCGGGATAGATCACAAAGTTATCCGCGCGGCACTTGGTGCTGCTGACATAGCCCAAAGTCTCGGGGTTGATGAGCTGGTAGGCAAGGCCGAACT